>WRJY01000051.1 GCA_009778355.1 Desulfovibrionaceae bacterium
CGGCCCCGCCCACGCTCACGTCATGCAGCGTCAGCGCCAGCGCCCAGGGCGCGCACTGCACCGCGCCAATGCGCACCGGGCGGCCCAGTCTCTCGCTGGCAATTTTCTGCCCCTGCCACTGAATGAGCGGCGGCGCGCCCAGCCAAAGCGCCAGAAAAAGCGCCGCCACCACTCCCACCGCCCACCCCAGCCGCCGCCGCGAAGACCGGTTTGAGCGAACGGACGAGACCTGGCTTGCGTCGCTTTCAGTCATCCGGCAATTGTCGCCCCGTCCGCGCGGCGTTGCATGGGCAATCAACCCTTTTTCTGGCAGCTTGGGCACAGCCCGTAGAGCGACATGGCATGGTCCTGCAAGGTCCAGCCGTGGGCCGAGGCCACGCTGCGCTGGCGCCGTTCGATTTCGGCGTCGAGGAACTCTTCGACCTTGCCGCAGGACACGCACACCAGGTGGTCGTGGTGATGCTCGTCGCACAACTCGTACACCGCCTTGCCGGCGTCGAAGTGGTGGCGGCTGAGAATGCCGGCTTGCTCGAACTGCATCAGCGCCCGGTACACCGTGGCCAGGCCGATGTCGGAATGCTCGGCCAGCAGCAGCCGGTAAACGTCGTCGGCGGTCATGTGCCGCCGGTCGGCCTTTTGAAAAAGTTCCAGAATCTTCAGCCGTGGCGCGGTGGCCTTCAGACCGGTGCTCTTGAGTTCGTCAATGGTATCCATGCGGACGCGATGGCGGGCGGCCCGCCTCTAGCTACAATGTGCGCCCATCCATTGTGCATGAACTGGCGCCCATGTCTGATATTTCGCAAACCCATGTCCGCGCGATCCGCCTGGTCATGCTGACCGTGCTGGCCGCTGGGCTGGGCGCATGCAGCAGCTTCGACCGCGGCACCAAAAGCATGGCCAATGCGCTGGCGATCTACAAGCCCGAGGTGGTGCAGGGCAACTTCGTATCCAAGGAGCAGGTGGCGGCCTTGCAGCCGGGCATGACGCGGCTGCAAGTGCGCGACATCCTGGGCACGCCGCTGCTGACCAGCGTGTTCCACGGCGACCGCTGGGATTACGTGTTCACCATCAAGCGCCAGGGCGTCGAGGAACAAAGCTACCGCTTGGCGGCGTTTTTCAATGGCGACGTTCTCGACCGTTTCGAGGGCGACGAGATGCCCAGCGAGGCCGAGTTCGTCCAGCGCATCAGCCGCGAACGCAAGATCAAGGTGCCGGCGCTGGAGGCGACCGAGGAGCAACTGGCCAAGTTCCAGCCGGCGGCGGGCGACGCTCAACCCGCCGCGGCCAGCGCGCCGGCGGCCACGGTGCAGCCCGGCGGCAGTTACCCGCCGCTGGAGCCGGATCGTTGATGACCGCCAGCGCCGTTTACCGCGTCGCCGTGGCCGGCGCCACGGGCCGCATGGGCCAGATGCTGATCGATGCCGTGCGCGCCGCGGGCGATTGCCAGCTTGCCGGCGCGCTGGACCAGGCGGGCAGCCCGGCGCTGGGCCGCGACGCCGGGGCGTTCGGCGGCCAGGCCACGGGGGTGCTGGTCACGTCCGATCTGGACGCCGGCTTGGGCAACGCGCAGGCGCTGATCGATTTCACCCGGCCCGAGGCCACCGTGGCGCATCTGGCTGCCTGCCGGCGGCTGGGAGTGGCGCTGGTCATCGGCACCACCGGCTTCAGCGAGGCGCAGAAGGCGGAGATTGCCGCCGCCGCCAGGGATATTGCCATCGTCATGGCGCCCAACATGAGCGTGGGCGTCAACGTCACGTTCAAGCTGCTGGAGATGGCGGCCAGGGCGCTTGCCACCGGCTACGACATCGAGATCGTCGAGGCCCATCACCGTCACAAGGTGGACGCGCCCAGCGGCACCGCGCTGAAAATGGGCGAGGTGATCGCCAGCGCCCTGGGGCGCGACCTGAAAGACTGCGCCGTGTATGAACGCCACGGCCACACCGGCGAGCGCGATCCCTCGACCATCGGTTTCGCCACCATCCGCGGCGGCGACATCGTGGGCGACCACACGGCGCTGTTCGCCGGCACCGGCGAGCGCATCGAGATTTCGCACCGCTCATCGAGCCGCGCCGGCTATGCCCAGGGCAGCCTGCGCGCGGTGCGCTTTCTGGCCGGCAAGCCGCCCGGCCTGTACGACATGTTCGACGTGCTGAACCTGCGTTGAACCCCACTTTTTTCATGAACCTGCACACCGTATTCGCGCAGAGCGATCTCGTCGGCAAGGCCGTTGCCATCCTGCTGCTGCTCATGTCCGTCGCCAGTTGGGTGGTGATTCTGTCGAGACTCTGGATGCTGCGGCGCGCCGGCGGCGACGTGATGCGCGGCGTGGCCGCGTTCTGGCAGGCGCCGACTCTGGAAGAGGCCGCCGCGCGTGTCGGCGGCGTTGACCGCACTGGCCTGGTGTCGCCGCTGATCGCGGCCACGCAGGCCAGCGCGGCCGGCACCCTGGCGGCCACGGGCCAGCGCGAACAGCAACTCACGCGGGCGCTGCGCGACGCGCTGCACGCCGTCATGGGGCGGCTCACCTTCGGCCAGGTGCTGCTGGCTACCGTCGGCTCCACCGCGCCCTTCGTCGGCCTGCTGGGCACGGTGTGGGGCATTTATCACGCGCTGACCGGCATCGCCGTCACCAACCAGATCAGCATCGACAAGGTGGCCGGCCCGGTGGGCGAGGCGCTCATCATGACCGCCGCCGGCCTGGCCGTCGCCATTCCGGCCGTGCTGGCCTACAACTGGTTCGGGCGCACCGTGGGCCGCATCGAGGCCGAACTGGAAGGTTTCGCGCGCGATTTGCGCGAACTGCTGGCCCACGGATAACCCGCATGGCCTTCGGCAGACTCGAACGCGCCAAGGGCAGCGAGCCCATGAGCGACATCAACGTCACGCCGCTGGTGGACGTGATGCTGGTGCTGGTGGTGATCTTCATCATCACCGCGCCGCTGCTGGCCAGTTCGATCCGGCTGGACCTGCCCAAGACCGACGCCGCCAGGCAGGACGACGCGCCCAAATCCGTCACCGTGGTGGTCGATAAAGCCGGCCAGGCGTTCTTCAACGACAACCCGGTCACGCAGGAGCAGTTGGGCATGGCGCTGCGCGAAGCCGCCCGCACCAACCCCGCCACCGAAGTGCAGTTGCGCGCCGACCAGGGCGTGTCCTATGGCCGCGTGGTCGAGGTCATGGGAGAGGCCCAGAAAGCGGGCCTGAACCGCATCGGCTTCGTCGCCGATACCCCGCCCGCGCCCGCCGCCCCAGCGGCTGCCGCATCGGGCTGAAACGCGTTTGCGATGAGGGCCATTCTGCGATGGTCTCTGCTGACTAGTGTCCTGAGTTAGAAGTTCGTTGAATTATTTTTGATTGCCGCCATCTGTGATGTATCGTGTACATCTGGACAAGAAAGCAATGCG
>WRJY01000052.1 GCA_009778355.1 Desulfovibrionaceae bacterium
TTGGACAAGAAGTCATCGTGGACTTCATCAACGGCGACCCCGACTACCCCATCATCACCGGGCGCGTATACAACGACATGCAAATGCCCGCATGGAAGCTGCCCGACAAGAAAACCCAAAGCGGCACCCAGACCCGTTGGAGCAAAGGCGGCGGCGGCAAGAGCATGCTGCGTTTTGAAGACCAGAAGGGCATCGAACATCTGGAGCTGTCCAACGACTACGGCTTCACCCAGCTCAACATGGGCTACCTGATGAACCAGAGCACCGAGGCCAAGCGCAGCTATGGCTTTGAGTTGCGCACCAACGAATGGGGAGCCATTCGCGCCGATAAAGGGTTGCTGATTACCACCTATACCCAGGATTTCAAGAGCAAGATCACGCACGACAACCCCGATGGCTTTGATGACTTGGGCGAGGGCTTGCAAGGCGTTCAGGAACTCATGGCGCAGGCCAAATCCGCCGTGAACACCATGAATCAGGTCATTGAAGCCATCAACAGCCTGAAGATGGGGCACATGACCGAGATGGGCGCGGCCATCCAGTCCATGGTTGGCAAGGTGGCTGCCCAGACCTCGCTGGGGCAGATGGCCTCGGCGCTGGCCTCGTTCGCCTCCGGCGGCAGCCAGGGCGCCGGGCCGGAGCAGCAGATGCCCACCGACACCGATCCGGCCATGCCCAGCGCAAAGAACCTGCAAGACCTCTCGCGCGACATCAAGAAGCCCATCGTGTCGATCGTCAGCCCCGAGGGGCAGTCCCTGATCAGCCCCAAGCCCATCGTCGTGAGTTCCGGGCAAACCGTTTCGGTGTACGGCACCAGCCACACCACCATCTCAAGCAAGGGGCAATTGACCAATCTGGCGCAAGCCGGGATGCTCACGCACGTCACCGAAGGCGGGCAGAGGAACACCGTTCAAAGCGGCGACATTGCCAGCCATGCGCAAGAAGGCAACATGAACCTGACGGCCAAGCAGAACCTCACGCTTGCGTCCACGGACAGGGATGCGTCGGTGCTGGCCAAGCAAGTCTTGAACCTGAAGGCGCAGGACGACTCGGTGCTGGTCAAGGCCGGCAAGCACATCCGGCTGGAAGCCGGCGAAAGCATTACGCTGGCCGTTGGCCCCGATGGCGCGCCCACGGCCTACATCAAGCTCACCTCGGAAGGCGACGTCGTGATCTACGGCAAGCAGAACGGCGTCATCCAGTTCAAGGAAAAGCTTGACCAGTTCGGCAAGCCCATCAACCTGAACTGCGAATGAAACCGGCGCCCAAAGGACATCAGCCGTGAAATATCACATGCAGGAAGCCACGATTGAACTGCCCGAGCAGAACCTGCTCGACAGGAGCATCAACATCCTGGTCTTTGGCGACCCCAAGAAACCCTTCAATATCGTGGTCACGCGCGACCATCTTGGCAACTATAAAAACGTCGAAGAGTTTCTAAAAAAACAGATGCATCTTCTTTCTGAGCAAGAAGATGAGTTCAAGGAGCATGAGATCAAGAAATTGAACCTTAACCTTGCGCCATCTGGAAAGCCGTGCGAGGCGGCCGAGGCGTCCGTCAGCTACCAGCACGAGGGGCGGGACGTGTACCAAAAAATCGTCGCCATTGTTTTGCCCAAGGATCGGCGGGTGCTGTCCATTGCTGGCACATTTACCGACCAGTGGCCCAAGCCGATGCAGGCGCAGTGGCGCCAGATCATCAACGGCTTGGTGCTGCGCTGAGGGAGCCAAGACATGCCCAAGGCTGCGCGTCTTGACGATCCCATAGCGCACAGCCATGCCCGGCTGGGACATGCGCTGGGCGCAGTGGCGGCCACTGCCGTGGAATTCGGTGGGGCCTATGCGGCCACCACGGTAGGCTGTGCCGCAGCGACTGCCGCAGCGACTGCGGCAACGGCTGCGGTAACGGCTGCGGCAGCGGCTGCGACAGGAGCGGAGGCCGGGGCAGTCATTGGAACGTTTGTGCCAGTGCCCATAGTGGGAACAGTGGTTGGAGCCATTGTTGGCGCCGTGGTCGGGTTGGCGGTAGGCTTTGTGATAGGTCACGTTGCCCATCTCATAGGCAATTTTTTACAGTCTTTTGGGGAGGCATTTGGCGCTGGAATCACTTCCAACTGCGGGACCTTGGTGTCCATTGGCTCATCCAATGTCTTCATCAACAGGAAACCAGCCATCCGCGCGGGCATCGATCTCGCCAATTGCAGCGAGCACAGCCTGCCCTTGAGCAAAGTCATCGAGGGCGCCGAGGAAATCTTCATCAACACCTGGCGGGCCGCGCGCGTGGACGACCACGTCGATTGCGATGCCAAGATCAGCGACGGCTCGCCCGACGTGTTCTTCGGCGGCCCGCCGCATCTGGTAGGCGAGTACAGATCCAAGGAAATACCTGACTTCGACCGTGAGGCGGCGGACGCTGCCAGATTCATAGCCGGGGTGGCGGGAGGAGTCAGGGGCGGAATCAAATGCCTTGCCGCGGCCGTAGGCGCGGCCCTCGGCCAGGGCTGGTTGCTTGACCAAATGGGTATCGGGTTCGATGGCGGCAGCACCGCAGCCAGTTCAGCCGGCAGCAGCGCGGGGTCGTGGGCAGCGAGCGCGCTTACCGGCAAGCCCGTACACGCCGTCACCGGCGCCAAAGTGCTGCTGGGCGACGAAGACACCGACTTTGAACTGCCCGGCGCGCTGCCCATTGTCTGGCAACGCATCTACGTCTCGGCCAATGCCCGCCAAGGCGCGTTGGGCGCGGGCTGGTCGCTGCCGTTCGAGCTGGAACTGGTTTTTTCGCAAGGCAAGGCGCACTTCATCGACCAGCAGGGGCGAGACACGCCGTTTGACGACCTGCAACCGGGCCAGAGTTACTACAGCGTGCCCGAAGGCACGCAACTGAGCCGCGACACCGCGGGCCATTACTACGTGGCGGCGCCCTCGGCGGGTTGGGTGTGGGCTTTCGGGCCGCGCAGCGCCCATGCCGAAGGCGAACGGCTGGCCCTGCTGGACTGGAGCGACCGCAACGGCAACGCCATCGTCTATCACCGCGACGACGCGGGCCTGGTGCGCGAAATCACCGACGCCAGCGGCCACCGTCTGGCCCTGACGTATGCCGCTGCCGCTGCCCAGCCGCGCCTGACGCGGGTCGAACTGCTCGAAGGCGCCCAGCGCGCCACGCTGGTCAGCTACGCCTACTCGGAGCAGGGCGACCTGGCCGCGGTCACCGACCGTCTGAACACAGTCGTCAAACGCTTCAAGTGGCGCCAGCACATCATGGTCGAGCAGCAACTGGCCTGCGGCCTGCTGGCGCACTACCAATGGGACCGGCACGAGGCCAGCGGCAAAGTCCAGCGCCACTGGCTGCAAGAGCAGTCGGGCGCCACGCTGTGCGACTGGAAGTTTGACTACAGCCAGGCAGGCGAGCGG
>WRJY01000053.1 GCA_009778355.1 Desulfovibrionaceae bacterium
AATGGTGAGGTCGATCGAAGTCAAAAACCTCTGTGTTCATAAGAGGTTACGAGTGTAAATAAGCGCTCAACTGCCGTTTTTAGGTTGAACCACCTCAGCAAGGGATACGGTTTTCAGGGGCAAGGTCAATCTCGCCGTGGCTCAAGCAGCGGCTCCACTGGCAACGGCCGCCGACCCCCATCCCAGCCTTCCCCCAGCGGTGGAAGGAGCAAAACATTCCGAGCCCTTTTGCGACGGTCCCTCAAGAAAGCGCGGTCTGCTCCGCAGCCTTTCGTCTCTTGATGTTTCTGCATCGCAGGCGGTGCCGTACACCATGGCGACCCACTTTACGGCCCCGTTGTCTTGGACGCAAAGCCGCAGCAGCCGGCCACCCGGCATTGCCAGCAGCGCGGCTTGCGCGCCAGGCAAACGTAGCGGCCCAGCAGAATCAGCCAGTGGTGCGCGTGTTCCATGTAGCGGGCGGGCACGCGCTGCAACAGCTTCATCTCCACCTCGTAGGGCGTCTTGCCCGGCGCCAGGCCGGTGCGGTTGCCCACGCGCAGGATGTGTGTATCGACCGCCATCACCGGCTCGCCAAAGGCCACGTTCAGCACCACGTTGGCGGTCTTGCGGCCCACGCCGGGCAGCGCCTCCAGTTCCTCGCGCGTGCGCGGCACCTGGCCGCCGTGGCGGTCCAGCAGAATGCGGCAGGTCTGCATCAAATGCCTGGCCTTGGAGCGGTACAGGCCGATGGTCTTGATGTACCCCTCCAGCCGCTTCTGGCCCAGCTCCAGCATCTGCAGCGGCGTGTTGGCGACCGGAAACAGACCGCGCGTGGCCTTGTTCACGCTGACATCGGTGGCCTGCGCCGACAGCAGCACGGCGGTCAGCAACTCGAACACGCTGGTGTATTCCAGTTCGCTTTGCGGCTGCGGATTGGCCGCTTGCAAGGCGGCGAAAAAGGCGTCGATCTGGGCAGGGGTCATCGGCACATCTTACGGGGATGAACGAAAATGCGGCTCGCTCAGTTGGGGGTTCAGCGTTTGGCGTCCTGACATGAACCACGCTAAACGCTAAACGCTGAACGCTGAACGCCCCCCCGAAGGAAACCCCGCCCATGTCCCTGCCCTTTGCCCAACGCCTCGACAACGTCGAAACTTCCGCCATCCGCGAGCTGTTCAAGCTGCTGGGCAAACCCGGCATCATCAGCTTTGCGGGGGGCTTTCCCGACAGCGCCATGTTCGACGTGGCCGGCATCCGCCAGGCCGTGAACCAGGCGCTGAACGACGCGCCCGGCGGCGCCTTGCAGTACGGCGCCACCGAGGGCTACGAACCGCTGCGCCAGCAACTGGCCGCCTTCATGCAAGCCAAGGGCGCACAGAACGTGGCGGCGGAGCAGCTCATCGTCACCACCGGCAGCCAGCAGGCGCTGGACTTGCTGGGCAAAACAATGGTCGATCCGGGCAGCAAGGTCATCGTCGAGGCGCCCACTTTCCTGGCCACCATCCAGTGCTTTCGCCTGTATGGCGCTGACGTGATCGGCGCGCCGATCGACGGCAACGGCGTGCAGGCCGATGCGCTGGAATCACTCATCGAGACCCATCGCCCGAAACTGGTCTATCTGATCCCCACCTTCGGCAACCCCAGCGGCGCCACACTGAGCCTGGAGCGCCGCCTGCGCGTGCTGCAACTGGCCGTCAAGCACCAAACCCTGATCGTCGAGGACGACCCCTATGGCGACCTGTACTTCGACGCCCCGCCGCCGCCCAGCCTGCTGGCGCTCAGCCCCCAGGTGCCCGGCAGCCGCGACTGGCTGGTGCACTGCGGCAGCCTCTCCAAAGTACTCTCGCCCGGCCTGCGCGTGGGCTGGATGGTCGCTCCGCCCGCGTTGCTGGCCAAAGCCACCATGTGCAAACAGTTTGCCGACGCCCACACCAGCACCTTTGCCCAGGCCACCGCCGCGCAGTACCTGGCCGCTGGCCGTATGCCGGCCACGCTGGCGCGCGTGCGGCAGGTGTACGGCCAGCGCGCCAGGGCCATGGGCGAGGCGCTGCGCGCCGAACTGGGCGAAGCCGTCAGCTTCGTGCCGCCGCAAGGCGGCCTGTTCGTGTGGGCGCGGCTGACCGGCGCCGGCGGCAAGCTGGCCGACAGCGCCGCGCTGGCCCGCCAGGCCATCGAGCAAGGCGTGGCCTTCGTCCCCGGCGCGCCGTTCTTCTGCGCCAACCCGGATCGCGGCACCCTGCGCCTGTCTTTTGCCACCGTGGGCGAAGACCTGATCCGCGAAGGCGTGGCGCGGCTGGGCAAGGCGCTGGGTTAGCGGTGCGATGGGTTTCGCTGGCGCTCTGCCTATTCTGCGGCGCGGGCAACCTGCTGGGCGTGTCCCAGGGCTACACACATGAAGACAGCGGCATCAAGAACCTGACGCCCATCCTTACCCTGACCCCGCCCCCAATGCATGACTTGTATTTTCCGCGTTCACCCAAAAGTGAGCCGTCATGAATGCATCGCAATGCACCGTCCAATCCGCGCTGCTGCTGACGCAATTGCTGGAACGGCTGGAAGCCAGCCGCCAGCCCTTTGATGCCGGGCAGTACCGCTTGGTGGTTGAACGATTGAGCAGCCTGCTGGCCCAGCCGGGCATCGACTGGCAGCCGCTGCTGGCGCGCAGCGCCGCCGCTGCTGCGCTGTACGAGAACCTGCATTACGCCGAAGCTGGCCTGTGCCGCCGCGATCTGGACGCTGCCATGCGCGCCGAAATGGCCGCGCGGGACGCCATCGAGGCGGCGCGTCGCCAGCCGTTTGACCACGCCGCTCCCGGCGCTCCCACTGACCGAGGCCCGCCATGAATGAACCGCTGCACATCGTCTGCCCCCACTGCCACACCACCAACCGCGTGCAGCCGGACGATCTGGACAAAACGCCCGGTTGCGGCAAGTGCCACCAGCGCCTGTTCACTGGCCACCCTGTAGCGCTGGACGACGAGGCCGGGTTCGACCGGCAGGTGGCGCGCAGTGGTATTCCGGTGCTGGTGGACTTCTGGGCGCCCTGGTGCGGCCCCTGCCGCGCGATGGCGCCGGCCTACGAACAGGCCGCCGCCGAACTGGAGCCACGGGTGCGCGTGGCCAAGGTCAACACCGAGGCCGCGCCAGCCCTGGGTGCGCGCTACAATATCCGTAGCATTCCAACGCTGGCGCTGTTCGCCGGTGGCCGCGAGTTGGCGCGCCAAAGCGGTGCGCTGACGCACCCGGCGCAGATCGTCCAGTGGGTGCGCACGCACCTGCGATGACGATCGGGGCTGTCAAAAAAGAATCGGGAATGTTTTGCTCCTTCCCCCGCCGGGGGAAGGTTGGGATGGGGGCCGGTGGTCGTTGCCAGTGGAGCCGCTGCTGGCACTAGTGTCATGTCACTCATGAAATGACGGATAAAGCCGCTTGAGCTTAATACGAGCTTTATCGACAGAGAACTGCCAATCGATGCCG
>WRJY01000054.1 GCA_009778355.1 Desulfovibrionaceae bacterium
CGCGTCCATCAGCGCCTTCTCGGCGGCCTGCACGCACTTGAGCAGCGGCAGCTTGCCGTTGTCGTCGAAATACACGCCCACGCCCAGGTCGACCTTGTTGGGGTTGGGGTCGGCGGCAAATTGCTCGTTCAAGCCCAGAATGGGGTCGCGCGGGGCCAGTTCGACGGCGGAAAAAAGGGACATGGAGGCACCTGATGGGGATTGGGGAAAACGGGGAATTTTTAGGCTTGCGCGCCGCCGCCATCATGGGGGCGCTTTGCTGAACCCATCGGCCTAGTGTCGTGTCACATCAATGGTGGCGCGCAATGAAACCGATGGATTCGCGTTCAGGGCAAGGCGCAAACCGCAGCGATACCTTGTGGTATCGCGAGGATTTGTAACGCCGCCCTGGGCGCGAAGACGCGGTTTCATGCGTCAGTATTGGTGTGACACGACACTAGGCTTGTGACGTGATCTTGGAGGCAGAATGCAGGTCTGTCGCGCCGCCGCGAGCATGGCGGCGGTTTCCAGGCGCATGGCAAAACATGGAACAACAGCAGCCGATCCGGTTCTATTCCCAGGCAGCGGGCGTGCGAGCCGGTCAGCCCGCGCCCGGGCGCAAGCGCAGGCTGTTGCTGATCTATCCGCCGATGGCCGGGCCTACCTCGCCGCCGCTGGGCGCGCCCATGCTCAAGGCCTATATCGAACGCGAATTGCCCCAGTGGCAAGTCAAGGTGCTCGACCTGAACATGTGGTGTTTTGGCCGGGTGTTCGATATGCTGCGCAGCGGTTTGCTGCGCCCCCCGCCGCAGGCGTTGGGCGGCGCCACACCTCAGGAACTGCTGAAGATTCCGGATTTTTTTCGCGGCAAAAGCGCGGACGATTTTTTTCACGATCCTGCCGCCTACAGCCGTTACGGCAAGTTGCTGGCCGACCTGACCAATGTCATCAACGAGCACCTGTCCCGCGCCGCGAATGCACACAAGCCCGGCGCGCCGCTCGATCCGCTGCTGGCCGAGGCGCTGCAACTGATGGTCAGCGAACCAGCCGACTTCTACGGCGTTTCGATGATCTTCAGCCAGCAACTGCCTGTCGGCGCCCTGTTTGGGCGGCTGCTGCGCCAGCAGACCGGCAAAAAAATGTTTTTCGGCGGCAGTTGCTTTACGGCGGGAGCCGAGGATTTCCTGCGCTGGTATCCCGAATCGACGGACGTCATCATCGACGGCGATGGCGAGGAGCCGCTCAAGCAACTGCTGATGCAGGAAGGCTCGCCCGAGGGCGTATCCGGCGCGGTGTTCTGGCGCGATGGCCAAATCGTGCGCAACGCGCCCGAATACCGGCGCGACATCGATGCCTACGGCGGCGCGCCCGATTTTTCCGACCTCGATCTGGCCGGCTACTACTCGCCACAGCCGATAGTGCCTCTGCTGCTCTCGCGCGGCTGTTACTGGCGCCGCTGCACGTTCTGCGTTCATTACATGTCCGCCGGACTCACATACCGGCTGCACGGGCTGGAGCGGGTCATCGACATACTGCGCGGCATGGTCGCACAAGGCGTGCGCCATTTCTCGTTCGTCGACGAAATGATCGCGCCTGGGCACTTCGACAATCTGGCCGACGCCATCATCGCCGCCGGGCTGGACATTGCCTACTACGCGCTGGCCAAGCCCAACAAGGGGTTCAAGCCCGAAATTCTGCGCAAGATGGCGCGCTCGGGCTGCAAATATCTGTTGTGGGGGGTGGAAAGCGGCGCGCAGCGCGTGCTCGACCTGATGGACAAAGGCACCAAGGTCGAAGACGTGGAACGGGTGCTGCGCGACGCGCACGCGGCGGGTATCGCCAACCACGTGTACATAATGGCCGGTTTCCCGACCGAAACGCGCGCCGAATTCATCGACACGCTGCGGTTTCTTGACCGCAACCGCGAGGTCATCTATTCGATCCCGCGCGGCTTGTTCTCGCTTACCCCCGGCTCACCGATTTTCAAGAATCCCGAGCGCTTTGGCGTCACCCGTGTCTGGCAGGTCAGGCGCACGCCGCTGGGCGGGCGCTGGATGCATGAATGCGACAGCGGCATGGCCCGGCAGGAAGCCACGGATCTGCTGGCCTCGGCGCAGCCGTATCTGCGCGCCTTTCACCCCTACACGGTCATGATCGAGTATTTCCGTGACCATGCCATGCTGCTCTACGCCCAGCGCGGCATGGCCGCCATGCGAGCGCTGCCGCGGCATTTCCCCGCGCTGGCAGTGCTGGGCGAGCCGCCCTCCAACGCGGCAAGCGCTTGTTTCTCAAGCGATCACTCTTGACGCCGCCACCGCTTGAGATGGGCGGCTGCGTTGTTTAATGGGGGCGTCATGCGTTTGTTCATTCTCTGCCTCGGTATTCTGGGCATCGTGGTGTTCGGCGGCGCGTTCACGCGCTCTTACACCGATCCCATGCTGGTCGAACGGCTGGGCAAGGAAATCGCGCGCATCGAAATCGAGCGCCGAGTGGGCGCGAAGGTGGATGCGCTGACGGATTCGGCGCTGACCTCTCGCGTGACGGCGCTGGCGCAAAAAGCGCTGGGAAAGACCGATGCCGAAATTGAGGAAATGCGCAACCAGATCAAGGCCGACATTCCCAAAAAGGTCGCTTCCGTCATGGCCGACATGCTCAAGGTGGATTGTGAATGCCGCGCGCGGATGCTGGCCTTGGCGCAGAAAGGCTGGATCGATCGGTTGACCTCGCTCATCGAGGTACGGCAGCGCTTGGGCGATTTGATTGAACACGCCTACCAGGAGGTCTCGGCGCGCCTGTTGCGCGAGTTCAGGATTTTCACGGGCGCCAACGCCCTGGTGTTTCTGGCGCTGACGGCGGTGGCCGCGCGCCGCCGGCAGGCGCGCGTGCAACTCGTGCTGCCCACGCTGGTGCTGCTGGGCGCGGCGGCGATCACGAGCGCCTTGTATCTGTTCGGGCAGAATTGGCTGCATACGATCATTTTTGGCGCTTACTGGGGCTGGGCCTACTTCGGCTATTTGGGGCTGGCGCTGGCGCTGCTGGGCGACATTGCCTTCAACAAGGCCCGCGTGAGCACGACGCTCATCCAATCGGCGTTCGATGCCGTGGGGGCGTCGATCGACATACTGCCTTGTTGAACGCCGCGCACTGAATCGGGTATCGTGACTGGCTGGCCCGCCGTTTCGGCTGGCTTCTTGCCGTATTGACCGATGCCTTCGCCCTCCGCTTCATCCGACGCCGCTGGCTCCCAGCCGGGCCTTTCCCCGGAGGGGTTGCCGCCGGGGTCCAGCGTTGGGCGTTCAGCGTTGAGCGTCAAGCGTCCCACGCGCAACGCGCAACGCCCAACGCCCAACGCCCAACCACCCCAGTCCCCGGCAGAGCCAGCCGCCGCGCCGCCCGGCCAGTTCGTCAGCTACCCCGGCTCGCCGTTCGAGCTTTACCAGCCGTACCCGCCGGCGGGCGATCAGCCGGCGGCTATTGCGCAATT
>WRJY01000055.1 GCA_009778355.1 Desulfovibrionaceae bacterium
TATCCATCGTGTCCATCATCAGTTGATCGTGGACAGCATCGTTGACCAATTACCAGACTGATTCAAGGTGGCGCGCCCACACGCTTACACCGATGAGGCGCGCAGCGAAGTCAGACAGTTGGTTCGGGAGTCTGGGCAGGAAATGACTCAAACGCTGCAAGAGGGCATGAACTCGATACTGGCCCATGCACACCGCAAACTGATGATGGGATATGCCGCCTTTGCGGGCGCGATGGTGTTGTTTGCCTGCGGTGGCGGCCTGCTGTTGTGGCAGCAGCGGCAAGCCTACGATGACGCGCGTACCCAAGCCGCCGATGCGCGGGTAAGTGCCGAATTGGTGCAGGCCTATGCGAAAGCTGGCGTCACGTCCTGCGGCGGCCAGCCCTGCGTGAAGTTGGACAGCAAAGCGCGACGTTGGGGCAGCAAGGGCGAGTATGTTTTGCTCGACGTTGCGCCCAGCAAGTCTGGGCAGAGCGCCGCCGAACAATGAGGCGGCGCTGAATAAACAGGGCAGCGCTTGCCTTGCGGCTACGGCCCGTCGTCCACCGCCAGCGCCCGCGTGACGACTTCGCGCACATCGCGGCTCAAATCGGCGCGGGCGGCGACGCGGACGATGGCTTCGCGGGCGGCCGCGCGGTAAGGCTCGGCCAGCCGCGCCCAGGCATCGAGCGCGCGCGCCAGCCGCGCGGCCACTTGCGGGTTGATGGCGTCGAGTTCCAGCACGCGGTCGGCCCAGAAGACGTAGCCGGCGGCATCGGGCCGGTGAAAGGCGGCCGGGTTGCCGTGGCAGTAGCTGAACAGGAGGCTGCGCGCGCGGTTGGGGTTGCGCAGGTTGAAGGCCGGGTGGCGCGCGAGTTCGCGCACCACGGGCAGCACGTTGCCGCCGCGGTCGGTGGCGCGCGCTTGCAGTGCAAACCATTTGTCCAGCGCCAGCGGTTCGTCGCCAAAGCGAGCCTGGTAGTTTTGCAGGGCGCGGGTGGCCAGTTCGTGGCCGCTGTGGAGCAGGGCTTGCAGGGCGTTCAGCCGGTCGGTCATGTTGCCGGCGTCCTTGACCCGCTGGTAGGCTTTGCCGGGCCATACGGCATCGCCGCTTTGGCGCGCGGCCAGGCACAACATGCGCAGCGCCAGGCCGGCCAGCGCGCGCTGGCCGCAAGATACCGGATCGGGGCGGTAGGCGCCGGTGTCCCGGTTCTGCTCGTAGGCGCGTTGCCAGTCGTCTTGCAGTTCGAGCGCCAGTTGCAGTTCCATCGCGGCGGCGACGGCGTGGATGCGCTGCGGATCCACGGCGCGGAGTTGCTCGGCGATGTAGTCCTCGCCGGGCAGGGTCAGCGCCAGGGTTTTGAAGGCAGCGTCCAGCGCGGGGTTGCGCAGCACCGCGCGCAGGGCGGCGACATGGGCGCCGGCCAGCGGCGCGGCGCTGTCTGGCTGCTGCGGCTGCGCGCTTTCGGCGACGCGCGTCAGCGCCGTTCGCAGGGCGATGCGCTGTCCGGCTTCCCAGCGGTTGAAAGGGTCGCTGTCGTGCGCCAGCAGGTGCAGCAACTGGCTGGCGGTGTAGTCGCAGGCCAGTTCGACCGGGGCGGAAAAGCCGCGCAGCAGCGAGGGCGCGGGCTCGGCATCGATGCCGGTGAAGGTGAGCGATGCTTGCGCCTGGCTCAGCACGAAGGTGTCGCCCTCGATGGCGTGCGGGCCGGGCGCCAGGCACAGGGGCAGATCGCGCCCGTCGGCGCCGACCAGGCCGAGCCGGATGGGGATGACCAGCGGCTCTTTGTCCGGCTGGCCCGGCGTGGGCGGGCAGCTTTGCGACAGCGTCAGCGTGTAGGCGCGCGCGGCGGCGTCGTAGCGGCCCTCGGCCCTGACCACGGGCGTGCCGGCCTGGCTGTACCAGCGTTTGAACTGCGGCAGCAGACCGCGGCCCAGGCTGGAGTCGGGGTTGGCATCGGCGATAGCCTGGGCGAAGTCGTCGCAGGTGACGGCCTGGCCGTCGTGGCGCGCAAAGTACAGGTCCATGCCGCGCCGGAAGCCTTCGCGCCCGGTCAGCGTTTGCATCATGCGCACCACTTCCGCGCCTTTTTCGTACACGGTGGTGGTGTAGAAGTTGTTGATCTCCAGGTACTCGTCAGGGCGCACCGGGTGCGCCATGGGGCCGGCGTCTTCGGGGAACTGGGCGGCGCGCAGGGCGATCACGTCCTGAATGCGCTTGACGGCGCGCGCGCTCGGCGCGCCGGCCATGTCCATGCTGAATTCCTGGTCGCGAAAGACGGTCAGCCCTTCCTTGAGCGAAAGCTGAAACCAGTCGCGGCAGGTGACGCGGTTGCCCGTCCAGTTGTGGAAGTACTCGTGGCCGATGACGCTTTCCACCGCGTCGTGGTCAAAGTCGGTGGCGGTGGCGGGTTTGGCCAAGACGTACCGGGTGTTGAAAATGTTCAAGCCCTTGTTTTCCATGGCGCCCATGTTGAAGTCGCCGGTGGCGACGACCATGAAGCGGTCGAGGTCGAGCGCCAGGCCGAAGCGCGCTTCGTCCCACAGTACCGCGTGCGTCAACGCATTCAGCGCGTGCCCGGTCTGGTCCAACTCGCCCGGGCGCACGTAGATTTGCAGCAGATGCTCCCTGCCGGAGCGGGTGACGATGCGCTGCTCGCGCGCGGCCAGCCGTCCGGCGACGATGGCAAACAGGTAGCAGGGTTTTTTGTGCGGATCGCGCCAGGTGGCGAAGTGGCGTCCGCCTTCCAGCGCGCCCTCGGCCACCAGGTTGCCATTGGCCAGCAGCACCGGGTAGCGGGCCTTGTCGGCGCGCAGGGTGACGGTGTAGGCGGCCATCACGTCCGGGCGGTCCAGAAAGTAGGTGATGCGGCGGAAACCCTCGGCCTCGCACTGGGTGAAAAAGTCGCCGCCGCTCATGAACAGGCCCATGAGCCGGGTGTTTTTTTCGGGCTGGCAGGTGGTGAAAATTTCAAGCTCGAACGGCGCGTCGCCTTCGGGCAGGTTTTCCAGCACCAGCGCCTGACCGTCCATGCGGAAGTTGCAGCCCTGGCCGTTGAGGAGCACGCGCGACAAATTCAGTTCGTCGCCGTCCAGCCGCAGCGGTTGCGCGGGCGCGCCGGGGTTGCGGCGCAGGCGCATTTTGCTCAGCACGCGGGTGCGGGCCGGGTCGAGGTCGAACGTCAGTTCCACCTCGTCGATCCAGAATGCGGGCGGGGCGTAGTCCAGGCGGCGGGTGATGGTGGCTTGTCCTTCGGGCATGGGGCAATATGTCTTGTCGGTTGGGGTGTCGGCAATGATGATGGCGCGCGCGGTCAGTGCAGCCGGTTGCTGGTTTCGATCAATTCGTTGTAAGCCTTGGTCAGTTGCTCGGCGCTGCCTTCCACCATCCAGGCTGAACCGGGTTTGAGCATCATTTTTTCGCCCTCGTTGTAGGGCACCTTGTCGCGCACGCGGCGCAGGCGCTGCTTGGCGGCCTTGCGGTAGTCTTCGGC
>WRJY01000056.1 GCA_009778355.1 Desulfovibrionaceae bacterium
AATGTGCAACTCAGGCGCGCCAAGGTGCTGGAACACTTCGCCAACCGGCCACCTTGCCTGATCGGCATCGAAGCGTGCGGCGGCGCGCATCACTGGGCGCGGCAGTTGATGGCCCTGGGCCACAGTGTGCGTCTGATTCACGCCAAAGTGGTACGGCCCTTTGTGGCAGGCAACAAGACCGACGCCACCGATGCACGAGCGATCTGGCTGGCCGTTCAGCAGCCGGGCGCCAAGTTCGTCGGCGCCAAGACGCTCGAACAACAAGCCACGTTGACGCTGCACCGCCAGCGCGAGCTGCTCATGAAGATCAAGACCATGCAAAACAATGCCTTGCGTGGGCTGCTGTACGAATTCGGCGTCGTCTTCGCTAAGGGCAAGAAGGCCCTGTTCAGTGAAATCGAGATGGCTCTGGAGCGGCTGGCCAAGGACATTCCGCAATACGTGGCCGACAGCCTGCGCGAGCAGGTGGGGCGCATCAAGAAGCTTGACGAGGACATCAAGACTATCGAACGGCATCTCTCGCAGCAAATGCGCGCGGACGCTGACATGTTGCGGCTCGCAGAGATTCCCGGCGTGGGACTGCTGACGGCCACAGCGGCCATTGCCACGATGGGCGATGCCCAAGCCTTTAAGTCAGGGCGCGAGTTTTGCGCCTGGCTGGGCTTGGTGCCCAAGCAGCGCGGCACGGGCGGCAAAGTGCAACTGCTGGGCATCTCCAAACGCGGCGACAGCTATCTGCGCACCTTGCTCATACACGGCGCCCGTTCGATGCTGATGCACGCCAAGACGCCAGGGGTCTGGCTGGAACAGCTCAAGGCCAGACGGCCGGCCAACGTGGTGATCGTGGCGCAGGCAGCCAAGATGGCACGAACGATCTGGGCCGTGACAGTCAGGCAAGAGGATTACCAACGAGGTTACCGCAGCGTCAGGCCGCAAGCGGCTTGAGGCGGCGGCAGCCAAAGATAAACCACCAACCTTAAGAAAGGGTATGGCAAGCCTTTGAAGGCGATCAGGCAGCAACGAAGCAAAAGTGATGTGAAACAGGTCAGACCGGGGCAAGCCAAACCTGAATGACGTGCAGGACTTCAACAGTCCGCCAAGGAGATGAGGCGCTTGTCAGCGGATTACATCGGGGCCAGTGGCATGGCTTGGGCAACCAGGGCAGTCCACACACAAGGCCGGATACAAGGCAGCAGCCGACTTCTTCACAACACCAATGCGGGTTTCTACCTATTGCCGGGAGGCATCCATACAAGGCATCCATACAAGCACATCATGGAGCTTACGCCAGTTGGAATTGACATCGCAAAGAACGTGTTTCAAGTGCATTACGTGGAAGAGACCACAGGTGAGATCGTCAACAAGCCGATCAAGCGCGCCAAGTTCTTGGAGTTCTTCGTCAACCGAGCTTGTCGAAGCCGAGTGCGGCGCTTCGACAAGTTCAGCGTGAACGCGGTTGGGTGGTGTTCATAACAGAAAGAAGGAAAGCGCCTATTTTTTAGAGAGGTTCCTGGGCAGCGCAAAACACTCCGGCCCTTTTTGCGCTCCTCGTTCTCGCCAACAACTACACCGCCACCGGCGCCTTGATGGCGGGGTGGTGCTGGTAGCCGGTGATTTCGAAGTCTTCGTACTCGTAGCCGAAGATCGACGGCGGTCTGCGCTTGAGGCGCAGCGTGGGGTAGGCGAAGGGCTGGCGCGACAGTTGTTCGCGCACCTGATCGAAGTGGTTGCTGTAGATGTGGCAGTCGCCGCCGGTCCAGATGAATTCGCCCAGCCGCAGATCGCACTGCTGGGCCAGCATGTGCGTGAGCAGCGCGTAGCTGGCGATGTTGAAGGGCACGCCCAGAAAGATGTCGGCGCTGCGCTGGTACAACTGGCACGACAGGCGCCCTTCGGCCACGTAAAACTGAAAAAATGCGTGGCAGGGCATGAGCGCCATGCGGGGCAGGTCGGCCACGTTCCAGGCGCTGACGATGATGCGGCGCGAATCGGGGTTGGTCTTGAGTTGCTCGACCACCTGGGCGATCTGGTCGATGTGGCGGTTGGGGTCGTCAGGGGCGGGCGCGGGCCAACTGCGCCATTGCACGCCGTACACCGGGCCCAGATCGCCGGTTTGCGGGTCGGCCCATTCGTCCCAGATGGTGACGCCGCGCTCTTGCAGCCAGCGCGCGTTGCCGCTGCCCTGCAAAAACCACAGCAGTTCGTAAATGATGCTTTTGACGTGGACTTTCTTGGTGGTGACCAGCGGAAAGCCCTCGTTCAGGTCGAACCGCATCTGCTGGCCGAACACGCTGCGCGTGCCCGTGCCCGTGCGGTCGGCCTTGTACACGCCATGCTCGTACACGTGGCGCATGAAATCCTCGTACTGCTGGCGCACGGGCAAGGAAGGCAGGGGCTGCGGGGAGGTCATGAGGGGGATTGTCTTAGAGCCTGCTTACGATCTCAGCAGGCCCGCGTTAAGCCGCAATCGGGATGAGTTGGCGGCCAAGGCGCGCCGCATGGGCTTGTGCCCATGCAAGCGGCTTGGCCGCCAAATCGCCCGATTTCGGCCCAACCCGGAGGGCAGACACCCTTTCGGGTGGTTTGCGGCATTGCAAATCCTCGCCATAGCGGGGCTATGGCTGCGGTTTGCGCCTTGCATCTCATCCCGAAAAGGTGTCTGCGCGGGCCTGCTGAGATCATAAACAGGCTCTTACGCTGGCGTGTGCGATTTCAGCCAGTCCTTCAAGGCGGCGTTCATGCGCGTTTGCCAGCCCTTGCCGGTGGTCTTGAAGGCGTGGATGACCTCGTCATCGAACCGAATGGTCGTGGCGGTCTTGCGGCTGCCAGCGGGCCGGCCACGGCGAATGAGACGCTCGCCGATGTACAGATCGGCTTGCTCGAAAAATTCGTCCGTCAGTTCCGGCGCGTCGTCCGGATCAATCCATTCGGTGAGCGTAGCGTTTCTGTTCGCGTTCATTGGCTTTCCTCATACTGATGATCCGGCGCGCCTGGCCTCGTGGAGTCCACGCCAGCAGAACCATTCGGCCATCGAGCCGGCCTGCGGTGATGTAGCGCGGCTCGTTGTAGTCATGCCGTTCGTCCTCAACGGTCCAATGCTTGCCCGCAAAGACCTCGCCGGCCCGGGCCAAGTCCAGCCCGCGTTCGGCCAGCGTCCTGTCGCGTTTATCAGGGTCGAATTCGATTCGCACAAGTATTAATTGTACTAACAAAATAACAACGCCACCAAGGCCGCGTACATCGCGGGCCTGGCCTTGCGGTCTTGCCCATTCAGCCCATTGCATCTGTAAAATTGAAAATTTTGCATTCGCACGGCGTGCGGCGCAGCGCACATGCGGTCTGCGTGGTCTTTGCCGGCAGCCGATGAGGCTCTATGAACACATTCCCAGCTCCCCTGTCCGTGGCGGACATCCGCAAGAGCTTTCTCGACTTTTTCGAGCGCAAGGGGCACACGGTGGTGGCGTCCAGCCCGCTGGTGCCGGCGG
>WRJY01000057.1 GCA_009778355.1 Desulfovibrionaceae bacterium
CGGCAACTTCATCGACACGCTGGCCGCCGGCCATCAGGCGCAGTGCCTGATGGCCGGCGGCGAGCTGCTGGGCTACTTCATCGCCATGCCGGGCTTTCAGGAGGCGCACCTGCTCAACCTCACCGTCGCGCCCGCGTTTCAGCGCCAGGGCTGGGCGCGGGTCATGCTCGACGCGCTGGCGCTGTGGGCGCGCGGTCAGGGCGCGGAGTGGCTGTGGCTGGAGGTGCGCGCCAGCAACGCGCGCGCGCAGAAAATTTACCTTGCGAACGGCTTTGCGCGCGTTGGCGTGCGCAAGGGCTACTACCCGCTGCGCCCGGGCGAGCGCGAGGACGCGGTGGTGATGAGCCTGCGGCCATGACCCTGATGCTGGACGAACGCCAGCGCGCCATGCTGGCCGAAATGGGCGTCAAGGTGTGGCTGCCGCGCGCTCCAGGTGCTACAAAATCGGTAGCTATCGAGGTCGATCGGGCCAGCGCCGAGGCCCAGGCGCCGGTTGCGCGCGCGGCGCCCGCGCCAGCGCGCCCGCCGGCAGCCGCGCCCGCCGCTGCGGCGCTCGGCCCGCGCCCGGAGGGCGTCGAATCCATGGACTGGCCGGCGCTGGAAGCCGCCGTCGCCGGCTGCCGGGCCTGCGGCCTGTGCGCCACCCGCACGCAGACGGTGTTCGGCGCCGGCAGCCGCGCGGCAGACTGGATGGTGGTGGGCGAAGCGCCGGGGGACAACGAAGACCGCCAGGGCCAGCCCTTCGTCGGCCAGGCCGGCAAGCTGCTGGACAACATGCTGGCCGCCATCGGGCTGTCGCGCCAGGCCAGCGCCGGCAGCGCCCAAGGCGTTGAAAAGCAGGGCGTCTATATCGCCAATGTGCTCAAGTGCCGCCCGCCTGGCAACCGCAACCCGCAGCCCGACGAGGTGGCGCAGTGCGAGCCTTACCTGCGCCGGCAGGTGGCGCTGGTGCAGCCGCGCATCATTCTCGCCATGGGGCGCTTTGCCGTGCAATCGCTGCTGCAAACCACCGAGCCCATTGGCCGCCTGCGCGGGCGCGTGCACCAGTACCAGGGCGTGCCCGTCATCGTCACCTACCACCCTGCCTACCTGCTGCGCGCCCTGTCCGAAAAGGCCAAAGCCTGGCAGGACCTGTGTCTGGCGATGAAGGTAGCGCATGGGCCGGCATAGCCCGCGCGGCATGGCCCGCGCTGCTCAGGCCGGCCTCCCGGCACTGCTCAAGGCAAGCCGACGCGCTTGAATACCAGCAGCGTTTCGTGGTTGTCGGTCGGGCGCCGCACCTGGCCGGCGGGACGCCATTGGCGCATGTCCACCGTGGCGGGCAGGCTGGGCTGGGCGTCGATGTCCACCAGCAGCCAGGGGCAGCGCGCCGGCCCGCGCGCCGGCGTTGGCGACCAGCCGCCGTGCCAGCGCGCCGCGGCCACCTGCGCGCTGGACAGGCCGTGCGCTTCGACGCAGGGGGCATCGCCGATCAACTGGCGCAGTTGGCGCATCTGCGGCGCATAGCTGCGGGCATAGTCCAGCGCGGGCAGCCACAGCGTCATCAGCAGCAGCCAGCACAGCGTGGCGCCGCTGGCGGGCAGCACCAGGCTTTTCCACAGCGCGGCGCGGTGCTGGCCAGTGCGCCAGCGCACCAGCGCCACCCAGGCCAGCGTGCCCGCCAGCGCCGCGATGAAACCGGGCCACTGCCATTGCTGGTGGAAACCGGGCGCCAGCCGCGCCACGTTGGCCGCCGGCTGCGGCGGAAAGCCGGTCAGCGTGGCGATCCACATCACCCAGATGAAGATCGCCCAGCCGGTGAAGAACAGCACGGTGAACCAGTCGATCAGCGAGGCCGCGCTGCGTTTGAAGGTGGGCAGCGCGAACGCCGCCAGCGCCGCCAGCGCGGGCAAGACCAGCAGCAGGGCGCGGTCGCCCGCCGTGGTGGCGATGGTGCTGGCCAGCGGCACGCTGGCGATCATCAGCGGCAGGCCCAGATAACGTTGCTGGCGCAGCCCCAGAAGCTGACGCCGCCAGCGCCACAACGTCCACAGCGCCAACGGCCACACGGGCCAGGTGAACCACAGGAACAGGCGGCCCAGCGAGCGCCACTCGTTCCAGTGCGTGCGCCAGGGGGCGATTTGCCAGCGCAGCAGATTCAAGGCCCACGTCAGCGCCAGGTCGATCAGTACCGCGGCGGTCAGACTCAGCAGCGCGCGGCGCAGCACCGCCGCGTCGTGCGATGGCCTGCAGAATGCGACCAGCAGCGCCGCCAGGCTCCAGCCGCCGTAGATCAGCGCCGTGGCCGGCGCGCCCGACAGCGCCAGTCCGGGCAGACCGGCCAGCAGGCTCAGGGGCGCGCCCAGCGGGCGGTAAGGCAAGGCGGCCAGGCCGTGGAACACCAGCGCGCCGAAAAACAGTTGCGCCAGCGCGGGCGTGGTTTCGTGCGAGAACTGCGCCAGCCCCAGCGTGGCGACCAGCGCCAGCAGGCTGCCGTCGGCCAGCGCGCGGGCGTAGTCGGCGGGGGCGGCCTCGCCGCCGAAGGCGAAGGCCACCGGCTGCGCGCCGGGATGCCGCGCCAGGTGGTACACCGCGTACCAGGTGGCCGCCAGCGTGCCGGCCAGCATCAGGGCGAATGGAATGCGGGCGGCGAAATCGGGCGCCACCCAGGACGGCGCCAACTGCATGGCCCAGGCGCCCAGCCAGTACGGCAGTAGCGCGCCGGAATCGGGCGCCGCGCCCATCAGCGTGGGGTGCAGCCAGTCGAGCCAATGGGTTGAACCGGCCAGCTCCAGCATGTAGCCGAAGGAGGCGATGTCCACGCTCTTCCACGGTTCGCGGCCCACGTAGCCGGGCACGACGTAGGCCGCGCACAGCAGCAGCAGCGCCCAGCGCGACAGGCGGCGCACGGCGTCCTGGGCGACGATGGCGGGGCTGGGCTTGGCGTTCAAGATGGAACAGGCGCGCGAAGAAAAGGGCAGCGCGGTCGCCCGAGCTGCCCTTGCCGGTCGAGCGGTGACTTGGCGTCAGCGCGCGAGTTTGTTGCCGAAACGGTTGCGGAACTTCTCGACGCGGCCACCCATGTTGTCCACCGATTTTTGCGTGCCGGTGTAGAAGGGGTGCGATTCGCTGGAGGTGTCGAGCTTGAACAGCGGCAGTTCACGGCCATCGTCCATCTTGACCGTTTCCCTGGTGTTGACGCAGGAACGGGTGACGAACTTGAAGCCGTTGGACAAATCCACGAAGCACACTTCGCGGTAGTCGGGATGAATGCCTTCGCGCATGATTGGAATCCTGAAAGTCTGGTGGTTGCGGCAGCCGCGTCAGCCCATCTGACGTACTTTTCGCTGAACTGTAAATTATAGCCGCCTTGACGTTTGGCTGCTTTTTTGCGTCAGCAGCCCAAAGGGTCAGCCGCCCCTTCGCATCATGTCGAAGAACTCGACATTGGTCTTGGTCGCCTTCATGCTCTTGATGACCATTTCCATGGCCTCGATTTCGTCCATGTTGTA
>WRJY01000058.1 GCA_009778355.1 Desulfovibrionaceae bacterium
CAATTTTGGATTCACTGCCGAACGGGCATTTACCGCCAAAATCAAATGGCCGCTCTTGGCATCATAGAACACCTTGCCTCCGTAGCCGCCCTTCGATTGCGGTGACACGAACCGGTAGAGTTGGACGCCGTTGCGTTGTCCATCGCCGCCGGTATTGGTCATGCGGGCGCCATCTGGCAACTGGATGCCATTGCGTTCCACGTTGATCGGCCTGGCGTCCGGATACCTGGCCTGGATGGATGTCTGCAAGTGGTCCCAGGATGCCATCGCCGATGCGGAGCGGGGCAAATTCCCTCCCGCGTCAAGAACGACCGCCTTCGTTTGCTTGACATCGATCGCGCCATCATTGACGGCGGCTTGCCGCCCAAGCGCGGGATTGGCCTCGATCTCGGAGAGTTCCGAGCGGTAGAAGTCGCGGTCGTGGACGGCGCTGGCGCGCTGCGCTTGCAAAAGCTGGCGCTCTTGCGCGGGCAGGTTCGGGTTTTGCAGCGCCTCGTCGTAGTGCGCGATCAGGCGCTCGTGCTTGATGGCCTCGAACGATACCTGCTCGCCGTAGGAGCCTGGCTTGAAGCCCCGGCCTGTCGCCCAGCGGGTCAGCGCCCCATCAGGCCCGGAGGCTGACACCATGTCCCGCGCGGTGGCCACATGGATGGCGATGACTTCCGGGGAGGTCTTTTCCCCATATTCGATCTCGATGCCGTTGATGGCGCCCGCGCCGTTGCGGCTGGGAACGACCGATGCATCGTCAGGGGGCAGATTCGGATTGAGCCGCATGGCCGCGCCGCTGTCGATCTCGGCGTGGCGCATTTGCTGGCGGAAACTGTAGCCGTCGAGTCCCTGGCTCGCGCTGCGCGCCGACAGGCCCTTCATGCCGGCCCAGAAGGCCAGTTGCAGGCTGGCTTGGGCGCGCTCGGCCGGACTCATTTCACTCCAGTTGGAGGCCAGGCCGTAGGCTTGGTTGGCCGCGGCGACGGTATCGGTTGTGGTGGCCACGGTATTGACGATGCCGGCGGCTCGCGCCAAGGTGGTCGCCGTGCGCGTTCCATCCTCGGCAAGGGTGGCGAGCCTGCCCATGCCCGCCCCGCCCACGGTGAGCGCCGAGCCGGCCAGGCTCAGCCATGCGGCGCGCGCGTCGGGGTCGGCCAGGGACAGGCTTTGCTCGTGGCCGTTGCGATCGACCAGGACTGCGAGGGCGCGACTGCCCGTCCAAAGGGCCGACGCGCCGGCCACGCCCCAGGCGGCTACCACCACCGGCGCGGCCAGGCCGCCCGATCCCAGCAGGATGACGCCCGAGGCGACCACGCCGCCGATCAGCGCCGCGTCGTCGAGTATGTTTTTTGTGTGATTCCAGAGGGTGTCTCGGCCATTGGGCGTGTCGGCCGTTTCAAGTCTGGTTTGTCCGGGCGCGCCGATCTGGCCATTGGCCGGGTAGGTCATTTTGCCGGCGGGCAGGTCGTTGTCTGCTTTCCAGTCTTCAAAGTCCTTGTATACCTTGCCGGTGTTGTCCACGTAGCGGCTTTGGCCGTTGGCTTGCGCCTTGTAGAGTTGCAGGTGGACGGGGCCGGTTTGCTGGCTGGAGAACTGGATGGGCAGCACCGATACCTCGATGTCGCCGCCGCCCATGGCCAGCCGCGCCGCTTCGAGGCCCTTGCCGGCTTGTTCGACAGCCTGGACGCCCTCATAGCAGTTGTAGTGGCCCTGGGCGGCCTGGTTGAGGCGGTTGTGGGCTGTTTGCGGGTCGTCCGAGAGGTTGGCCCGCAGGCCCAGGCTGGCGCCGACGAAGTTGTAGATGTCGCTGCTGTTGCCAATGCCGCCGTGCAGCGCGGTGGCGGCGTTTGCGCGGTTGGCCGCGTATTGCTCGACCATGCCGCGCGCCGACAGTTCGGCCACGCCGGCTGTTTCCCAGGGCTTGTCCTGGCGGGCGATGAGGGTTTGCATGCCCCGCGGATTGGCGGCGACCTGGCCGGCGGCCCACAGGCGCGCTTCGGGGGCCACATGGGTGTCCGACAGGAGCGCGCGGCCTTCGGGCGTGCCCAGCATGTCGGCATACCGGATGCCAAGCGCATGGGCCTGGGCCGGGTCGCTGGTTTGGGTGCGCGCCAGGGCCTGGCCCATGACCGGGGCGAGGTTGGGCTGGCCCACGTAGGCATCGGCGCCGGTCTTGAGGAACATCACGCGCAGCGAGGCATCGCGCGCGGGCGACGCGGGCCGTGACGACAGCGCCGTTACCGTGGCGATCAGGTCTTGCTCGTTGCCGCCCTGGGCTGCCGTTGCCGCCAGGCCCGATGCCTGTTCGGGCAGGTCTGACAGGATGTCGTTGTCCAGCGCGCGAAGGGTGGCGTTGGCGATGGGCGCCAGTTCCTTGGGGTGGATGCTTTTGCCCATGGCCTGCACTGCGTCGGCCATCTGGCCCATGACTTGGCCGCGGTCTGCCGGCTTCTCGATGCTGCGGGCCGCGGCAAGCAGCGCGTCGAAGCGGTCCGCTTGAATTTTGAAATTGGTCAAAGGGGCGTCGTATTCAGAGAGAGAGTCGTTTTGCTCCAGGCCCGCCGCGGCGTTGAATACCGTCTGCCGCCGATCTTGCGGCACGGCGGCAAAGCCCTGCTGGGCATCGGCGCCCCGCAGCGATGACAGCGCGGTGGCCGCCGCCTGTGCGTCGGCATTGAAGTACTGGCGGTCCTCGATGAGTACGCCAGTGATATGGCTGCGGCCCTCCGAGGCGCCGGCAGCCATCGACTGCACGAACTCGATTTTGGTCTGCGTCGGGGCGTGATTGGCTACGGCGCGGGCGACGTCCTCGCCGTGCTCGTCCCCTGCCTTGGCAAAAGATCGCTGCAAGCTGGCCAGGCGCGCGCCGTCCAGTTTGACCGACATGTCCGCAAGAAAGCGGCCCTGCTCGTCCTTGCCCAGGCCGCCTTGGGTGAACCAGCCATCGGATTTGACTAGCCCGGCTGTGAACTGGTCGAGTTTGCCCTCGCGCTCCAACTGGTCGATGGCCTGCTTGGCATCGGCTGCATCCAGAGATTGCAGCTTGCTGGCGGCGGCTTTCGCGTCGGCGGGCAGCGCCGGGTTGCCCGAAGGCGCCGCGGCAGTTTGCGGTTGCGGTTTGACCAGAAGCTGAATGGCGATGCCAGCGGGAGGTGGCCAGTTTTTGAGGTCGTTGGCGAACGTGAGTCCGCCGCCGCTGCCCGTGGCGCCGCCCTGCTCCAGTGGGTCTTGCTGATCGGCGGTATCGGGGTCGTCACGATAAAAGGGACGGGCGACGGGGCCGAAGGTTGATGACGGGGCGCTGACTGGCATGATGGCTTCCTGACGAAGATTGATGCAGGCGGGCGGCCAGTCCACCGCTTGCAGCAGACGGCTTGGCCTTGTGCCTGTTTATAGCCCCGGATTGACGCCAAAGATTTAGGGATGGTGTTCAAAACCCCGTACAACCCCCGATGGTATGAACGGCGGCCAACGGCAACAATGCGACCATGAAGCAAACCAGCCT
>WRJY01000059.1 GCA_009778355.1 Desulfovibrionaceae bacterium
CTCATCAACGGTTCGCCCGCCGCCAGAAAAGGCGACAAAGTGGCCTGCAAGCTCGTCATCACTGACGGCTGCCCCACAGTATTGATTGGCGGCTGAGGGCGTTGCCCGCCCGTATGAAACTCAAATGAACGCCTGCGCTCTTTCCGGTTTGAACACGCTTTGCCGCGCCTTGCCACGCCGGGAGAAGGTGGCGATAAAGGCCAAAAGGCCAGTGCCACGGATTCTGAACGAAAGGCGCCCGCCGGCGCCAAGGCGGCGCACGCGCTGCCAGTGAAAAAACTCAAGCGCGCCTTCGCCGTGGTGCTGCTCGCACTGGCCAGCTACATGCTGTACAAGGGCGTGGGGGCGTGGGGTCTGATCTGAAACGAATCGGCGCGTTCAGGGAGAAACGCACCAGGGCGCCTGGTCATGCGCCAGCCCCATCCACAGCCCCCAGGCGGAGGTCAGCATCAATGCCAGGCCGGCCAGGCGCATGCCCCAGGCGCCGTCTCTGCCGCCCAGGCGCAGCAGCAGCCACGGCCCGGCCCACAGCGACAGGCCCGAACCCAGCGCGAACAACGCCATCACCGCCGCGCCGCCGGCCACGCCGCCGGCCAGCGCCGCCACCATCAGGGCCGAATACAGCAGGCCGCAGGGCAGCAGCGCCCAAGCCGCGCCCAAGAGCAGGGGCGCGGCCAGCCCCATCGTCTGCGTGGCCGCGCGCACTTTGGCCCAGACCCGGCGCGCGCCGCTTTCCAGCCACACCGGTTGGCGCGCCTGCACCAGCAGCAGCAGCCCCAGCAGTACGGCGGCAAGGTGCACCATGGTCCAGACCGGCCGCAACGCCGCGCTCTGAACGGTCAGCCAGCCCAACCCCTGCATGGCGGCGGCGGCCAGCGCGCCCAAGGCGCTGTAGCCAATCAATCTGCCAAGCTGAAAAAACGAGATGGCCCGCGCGCTGCGCGGCGCGGCGGCCTGACCGATGCCGGCGCAGGCCGCGCCGCACATGGCGATACAGTGCGGACCGCCTGCCAGCCCCATGACCAAGGCTGTGACGGCCAGAGTCGATTGCATCAGATGATTTTGGAAAAGCGCGCCCGGTTCCGGTCGGCTTGCAGGTATTTGTCGAACACCATCGCCACGCCGCGCACGAAGAACCAGCCCATCGGCGTGACCTGGATGCAGGCGTCGGTCAGCCGAACCAGGCCTTGATCCTGCATCGCGCGCAACTGCTCCAGCTCGGTGGCGAAGTAGCACTTGAAGTCGATCAGGTGGCCCTGCTCGACCGCTTCGTACTGCACCTGGCCCTGGCACATCAGCGCCATGATGACGGCGCGGCGCAACAAATCGTCACGCGACACCGCCAGGCCGCGCACCACGGGCAGGTGGCCCTGATCCAGCATATCCTGGTATTCCTCCAGGGTCTTGGCATTCTGGCTGTAGGTGGCGCCGACCTTGCCGATGGCCGACACGCCCAAGCCGATCAGGTCGCAATCGGGCTGGGTGCTGTAGCCCTGAAAGTTGCGGTGCAGCCGGCCCTGGCGCTTGGCCACGGCCAGCGCGTCGTCAGGCAGGGCGAAGTGGTCCATGCCGACATAGACGTAGCCCGCGGCGTCGAACGCGGCCAGCGAACGCGCCAACATGGACACCTTGCCCGCCGCGCCCGGCAGGTCGATGGCGATGATGCGCCGCTGCGGCTTGAATCGCTCGGGCAAATGCGCGTAGGCGTACAGCGCGATGCGGTCGGGCCGCAGTTCGGCCACCTGGGCCAGCGTGCGGTCGAAGGACTCGGGCGTCTGCTTGGGCAGGCCGTAGATCAGGTCCACGTTGAGCGACTCGAAGCCCAGACGCCGCGCCGCCGCCGCCAGCGCGAACACCTGTTCGGCCGGCTGGATGCGGTGCACCGCCTTCTGCACCAGGGGATCGAAATCCTGCACGCCGAACGACAGGCGGTTGAAGCCCAGGCGCGCCAGTGTGCCCAGGCGGGTTTCGTCGATGGTGCGCGGATCGATCTCGATCGAGTATTCGCCGCCGGGCACCAGCGCGAAGTTGCGGCGCAACATCGCCATCAACTCGCCCAATTCGGCGTCATTCAGGAAAGTGGGCGTGCCGCCGCCCAGGTGCAACTGGCTCACCGGCTGGCCGGCGCCGATCCGCTGCACGTGCAGATCGACCTCCCTGGCCAGGTACCGCAGGTACGGCGCGGCCCGATCATGGTGCTTGGTGATGATCTTGTTGCACGCGCAGTAGTAGCACAGGGATTCGCAAAAAGGCACGTGCACATACAGCGACAGCGGCAGCGAACGCACCGCCGGGCCGTTGCGGCGCTGCTCCAGCGCCCGCACGTAGTCGTCCTCGCGAAACGCTTCGACGAAACGATCCGCCGTCGGATACGAGGTGTAACGCGGACCAGACACGTCGAATTTGGTCAGCAGTTCTATAGTGATCGCTTCCATCCCTTGTGAACCCTTTTTATCTCCATCTCTGCCTGTTTGGGTGCGATGCCCCGAAGCGGCCCAACCAACCTTGACGGCAATCAAGTTTTTTCATATCAGGCTGCTTGTCGAATAGTATGTCCGATTCATCCTGGCAAGTCATTGCCGCCGATCAAGAATTTCCTGCGGCGTTCGGGCTCAACGCCTAGAATCACGGATTGGTCACTCGGCGGGCGCCGTTGTACCGCCCCCGCTTGCTGCATGAACCCCCACTCCATCAAAGCCGCCTGTTTCAACTGCACCCTGCGCGAATTGTGCATGCCTGCCGGCCTGACGGATGGCGATCTGGACAAGCTCGATGGCCTGGTGACCGCGCGCCGCAAGATCAAGCGCGGAGTGCCGTTGTTCGCCAACGGCGACCAGTTCACCGCCCTGTACACCATCCGCACCGGCTTTTTCAAGACCAGCGTCACCACCGAGAGCGGGCGCGACCAAGTGACCGGCTTTCAGATGGCCGGCGAAATCATCGGCCTGGACGGCATCGTCGGCGACCACCACACCTGCGATGCCATTGCCCTAGAAGACGCCGAAGTCTGCGTCATGCCCTACAGCCGCATCGAGGAGCTGTCGCGCGAAGTCCCCGCGCTGCAAAACCACGTCCACAAGATGATGAGCCGCGAGATCGTGCGCGAGCACGGCGTGCTGCTGCTGCTGGGCAGTATGCGCGCCGAGGAGCGCCTGGCCGCGTTTTTGCTGAATTTGGTGCAGCGCCTGCACGCGCGCGGGTTTTCGCAAACCGAACTGGTGCTGCGCATGACGCGCGAGGAAATTGGCAGCTATCTCGGCCTCAAGCTCGAAACCGTGAGCCGCACGTTCTCCAAGTTCGCCGACGACGGCCTCATCGAAGTCAAGCAGCGGCATGTGCGCATCGTCGATGCGCGGGGGCTGCGCGGCATCGTCAACAAGCCGGCTTGCAACTGAGCCGAGGGTTACCCTAAAAACGGCAGTTGGATGCGTCCGCCAGTGCCGTGGTCGGCGTGCCAGGCAAGGCGCGAGAACGCAGCGGGCTACTGCCCGCAAGGACGAGCAACGCTGCATGGCGCGTCGAGCGCGGCGCTGGC
>WRJY01000060.1 GCA_009778355.1 Desulfovibrionaceae bacterium
GCTGCGCAAACTCAAGGCTGGCCGTTCCAATTACTACATCAATGAACCGCTTTTTCGCATTCTGAGCAGCCAAGCGCCTCCAACGGAGAGCAACTGAACAAGGCCATCCGGCAAGGAGATGCGCCGCGGCCTTGATGCACAGTGACCAACCAATGCCCCCCGATTGCCCTGCCCCCATCACAGCCCTGATTCTGGCCGGCGGGCGCGGCGCGCGCATGGGCGGGGCGGACAAGGGGCTGCAAGTGTTCAACGGCACGCCGCTGGCGCGGCACGCGCTGTTGCGGCTGGCGCGGCAGACGCTGCCGCCTGCCGACGTATTCATCAGCGCCAACCGGCACCTCCAGGATTACCGCGCCTTCGGCGCACCGGTGCTGCCCGACAGCCTGCCGGACTTTGCCGGGCCGCTGGCGGGTTTTCTGGCCGGCCTGACGCATTGCCGCACCCCGCTGCTGCTCGCGCTGCCGTGCGACGTGCCGCTGTTTCCGCTATCGCTTTGTGAGCGCATGGCGCAGGCGCTTCAAGGCGCACAAGCCGACGTGGCCGTGGCTTCGGCGTCCGGCGGCGAGGCCCGCGTGCGCGCGCAGCCGGTGTTTTGCCTGATGCGCGCGGGTTTGAAAGACAGCCTGGCGGCCTTTCTGGCCGCGGGCGGTCGCAAAATCAGCGACTGGACGGCGCGGCAACGCTTGGTCATGACTGCGTTCGACCAGCCTGGCGACGATCCGCGCGCTTTTGCCAACGCCAACACGCTGGCTGAATTGCGGGCGTTGGAAAATGAGCCGCGTTCAAGCGCTTGAAATGAAGCTTACCCAGCCGCGCTCTCGCCCCTTCTCCCTTTGGGGGAAGAAGCAGGCTGCGCCGGTTTCATGTGTCGCGGCATGAAGAACTGATTTGACCCCATGAAAACCATCGACCAGATCGCCGCCGAATTACCGGGTTACGACCCGCGCGCGCTGCCGGCCAGCGCGGTGAGCGCGTTTCTCGACCGGCTGGTGACGCCGGTGACCGGCGTGGAGCGCGTCGGCCTGTTCGACGCGCTGGACCGCGTGCTGGCCGACGACGTGGTTTCGCCCATCAACGTGCCGCCGCACGACAACTCGGCCATGGACGGCTTTGCCTTGCGCGGGGCCGATCTGCTCCCCGGCCAGCCGCTGCGGCTGACGGTGGCGGGCGTCGCGCTGGCCGGCAGCGCCTGGCGCGGCCATGTGGCGGCGGGCCAATGCGTGAAGATCATGACCGGCGCCGTCATGCCCGCCGGACTGGACACCGTGGCGCCGCAGGAACTGGTCCATGCCGATGGCGGCGCCATCATCGTGCCCGCCGACGCGGTGCGCCCCGGCGACAACCGCCGCCAGTTGGGCGAAGACTTGCGCGCCGGTCAGCCCGCGCTATTGAAAGGAGAGCTGTTGAGGCCCGCCGCGCTGGGTCTGCTGGCCAGCCTTGGGCTGGCCGATGTGCCGGTGGCGCGGCGCTTGCGCGTGGCCTTTTTTTCCACCGGCGACGAAATCCTCAGCCTGGGCCAGCCGCCGCGCGAGGGCGCGGTGTACGACAGCAACCGCTACACCCTGTTCGGGCTGTTGACGCGGCTGGGCGTGCAGGCGATCGACCTCGGCTGGGCGCCCGACGAGCCGGCGGCGCTGCGGGCCGCCTTGACCCGCGCCGCCGCGCAGGCCGACGCCATCATTACCAGCGGCGGCGTGGGCATGGGCGAGGCCGACCATACCAAGGCCATGATGCGCGAGTTGGGCGAGGTCGCCTTCTGGCACATCGCCATGCGGCCCGGGCGGCCCATGGCGGCGGGGCGCATTGCCCGCGCGCCGGGCGCTGGCGAGCCGCCGCACGCCATCCTGTTCGGCTTGCCGGGCAACCCGGTGGCGGTGATGGTGACTTTTCTGGCCTTCGTGCGCCCCGCGCTGCTGCGCATGATGGGCGCGCGGCCCGCGCCGCCCGTGCTGCTGCGCGCCGCCTGCGAGACCGCCTTGCGCAAAAAACCTGGCCGCACCGAGTACCAGCGCGGCATCGTCACTCAGCGCCCGGACGGACGTTTGAGCGTGCGCGCCGCCGGCAACCAGGGCTCGGGCGTGCTGTCGTCCATGGCGCGCGCCAACGGTCTGATCGTGCTGGACCACGAGCAAGGCAACGTGGCCGCGGGCAGCGAAGTGGGGGTGATGATGTTCGAGGGGGTGATTTGAAACGGCCCCTTCATGAAAGTCACGCCAATTCGCGGTCGGCCACCACGATGCCGTCCTCGTCGGCGTACAGCCAGTCGCCGGGGCGCACCCATACGCCCTGAATCTGCACCGGCTCGCCTGCCTGGCCTTCGCCGCGCTTTTCGGTGCGCAGCGGCATCAGCGCCAGCGCGCGGATGGGGATGCCGGCGGCGCGCAGCTCCGCCGCGTCGCGCACGCAGCCATCGACCACGATGCCGGCCCAGCCGTTTTTGGCCGCCGCCACCGCCAGGTTGCCGCCGACCAGCGCGCGGCGCAGCGAGCCGCCGCCGTCGATCACCAGCACGCGGCCTTGGCCGGGCGAGTTGACGGCTTCGCGCACGCGGGAGTTGTCCTCCAGCGCGCGCAGCGTGTGCACCGGGCCGCAAAAGGCGCGCTCGGCGCCAAACGCGCGCAGCGCCGGGGGCAGCACGCGCAAGGCGCCGCCGAAGTCGCCCTCATGGGCATCGCACAGGTCGCAAGTGGCAAAGGCAGGGGAGGTCATGTCGGGGGCTCGAAATGGAACGAAAAAAACGCTGCCCGCACGGGCGGCGCGCGTGCCGCAAGCATACCGAAGTGCCGGCATACAGCAAAAAAAGCAACAGTGCGGCGCGCCTCGGGGAGAAAACCGCTTTTTCGTCTTGGAAGCGTGCTACTTATCCAGTAGGATGGCGATCAGCCAGTTGGATGATTTCCATCACGCTGGCGAGAACCCAACCTCCAAGCAAAAAGGATCCTCAAATCATGGCAACTGCAAAGAAAGCACCCGCGAAGAAAGCGCCGGCCAAGAAGGCCGCTCCGGCCAAAAAAGCGGCTCCGGCCAAAAAGGCCGCCGTGGCCAAGAAAGCCCCGGCCAAGAAGCGCACCCCCAGCGCTGCCTTCATGAAACCGATGACCCCCAGCGCCGCACTGGCCGCCGTGATCGGCGCCAAGGCGCTGCCGCGCACCGAAGTCACCAAGAAGGTGTGGGACTACGTCAAGGCCAACAAGCTGCAAGACGCGGCCAACAAGCGCATGATCAACGCCGACGCCAAACTCAAGGAAATCTTCAAGAAGGCCCAGGTGTCGATGTTCGAAATGACCAAGCTGATCAGCGCGCACCTGTCTTGATCGTTTGATCTCCCGATCGCAAAGCGGACGCCGAGGCGTCCGCTTTGTTTTGCATGGGCCTATCGGCGGTGGCTTCGCAAGTCACGTCACCATCTTGCCTTCCCCATTCAAAAAAGCGGCTCGCACCGGCTGGTCCGGGTGCAGGCGTTCGATGGCGGCGCGGTAGGTGGCTAGCTGGGTTTGCAGCGTGGCGTCGCGTTCGGGGCGGGCGGCGCTTTTGTAG
>WRJY01000061.1 GCA_009778355.1 Desulfovibrionaceae bacterium
CATCTGTGAGCGCATCGCCCCAGTCAGCGGGCCGCCGCGCGCTGTGCTCGGGGTGGCTGCGACGGGGTAACTGCCGGATTTAGGTTGAACTGCACACTTTTCATGTTCAGCACTCATCATCAAAATTCTTGCCACCACCTTTTCCATTGCGTACGTCCATTCTTGGACGAGCTGTTCAAGCCCCTACTATTTACCGGCCTCGCCAGTAATCCCTTGTATCGCGAGCAAGTACCCCGCTACGAAGATCGCCTTCGGCAATACATACCGCAGTATTCGTCAAACTTCTACTGCCTCCCCGGCAGAGCCGGGGGTTCTCCTTAATTAATAGCTGCCCGCGCCTGCTGCGCAACGATTTTATATATGAAACATGCTGAAACCGTTGCGCAGCAAGCGCGGTCAGCTTCTTTTTTTGCAGCGGGCTTACTTGGACGCGGGCGAGGAGCGCCAGTTGGCGCGGGCGCGGCTGGCGCGGTTGATGAGGCGCTCCAACTCGTCGGTCTGGCCGGCGTCGATGCGCGCCTGCAACTCGGCCAGCGCTTGTTGAAAGTGCCGCATCTGGTTGGCGACTTCTTCGCGGTTGGCCACCAGCACGTCGCGCCAGACTTGCGGAGTGCTGGCCGCGATGCGGCTGAAGTCCCGAAAGCCCGGCCCGGCCAGCGACAAGAAGGCTGCGCCTTCGGGCTGGGCGGCGATGCTGTTCATCAGCGCGAAGGCGATCAGGTGCGGCAGGTGGCTGACGGCGGCAAAGGCGGCGTCGTGCTGTTCGGGCGACAGGCGCGCCACGTTGCAGCCGAGCGCGCGCCACAGGGCATCGGCCTGCTCGATCTTGGGCGCCAGTGTGCGCTCGATCGGGGTGATGATGAGGTGCTTGCCGTTGTAGAGGTCGGCGTCGGCGTATTCGACGCCAGCCACCTCGCGCCCCGCAACCGGGTGACAGGGCACGAACAGACCGACGTCCTGCTTGAGCGCGCGGCGCGCAGCGTCCACCACGTCGCGCTTGGTCGAGCCCACGTCCATGACGAGCATGTCCGGCTTGAGCTGCTCGCGGATAGACTTGAGCGTGTTTTCGGTGGCCGCCACGGGCACCGCCAGCAGCACCAGGTCGGCGCCCGTCACCGCCAGCGGCGCGGACGGCGCCGCGGCGTCGATCACGCCCAGCGCGCGCGCGCGTTCGGTGGTGGCCGACGACTGGCTGTAGCCGACCACGCGCCGCACCAGCCCGGCGCGCTTGAGCGCCAGGGCGAACGAGCCGCCCATCAACCCGCAGCCAATCAGGGCGAGTTGTTCAAACATCTTGCCCCAGCGGGTAGGCGCCCAGTATCTTGTAGAACGCGCACTGCGTCTGCAAATCGGCCAGCGCCGCGTGCACGTGCGGCTGCGAGGGGTGGCCGGCGATGTCGATGTAGAAATAGTATTCCCACTGGCCGGACTTGGCCGGGCGGGACTCGAAGCGCGTCATGCTCACGCCATGCTTTTTCAGCGGCGTCAGCATGTCGTGCACCGAGCCTGGCCGGTTGGGCACCGACACCACGATGCTGGTGCAGTCGCGCCCGCTGGGCGCGGGCATGGCCAGCGTCTGCGGCAGACAGATGACGGCAAAGCGCGTGCGGTTGTAGGCCTCGTCCTGGATGGCGTGCGCCACCATGTGCAGGCCGAACTGCGCCGCCGCCCGCTCGCCGGCCAGCGCCGCCCAGGCCGGGTTGGTGGCGGCCAGGCGCGCGCCTTCGGCGTTGCTGGACATCGCGCGGCGCTCGGCCTGGGGCAGGTGGCGCGAGAGCCAGCCCTGGCATTGCATCAAGGCTTGCGGGTGCGCCATGACGACTTGCACGCCGTCCAGCGAGTTGACCTGGCGCAGCAGGTTGTGGCGCACCAGCAGGCTGACCTCGCCCACCACGTGCAGCGGCGTGTGCAAAAACAGATCGAACGAGCGCGCCACTACGCCTTCGGTGGAGTTCTCGACCGCCACCACGCCGAACTGCGACGTGCCCGCCGCCGTGGCGTGGAACACCTCGTCGAAGCTGTTGCAGTGGATCAGGTTGACCGCGCTGCCGAAATACTCGATCGCTGCCTGCTCGGTGAAGGTGCCTTCCGGCCCCAGCACGGCCACGCGCTGCGGCACTTCGAGCGCCAGGCAGGCCGACATGATCTCGCGCCAGATCGCGGCCACGTTCTCGTTGAGCAGCGGCCCGGGATTGGCGTGCTGAATTCTGGCGATGACCTGCGCCACGCGGTCGGGGCGAAAGAAGGGCGAGCCTTCCTGACGCTTGAGCGCGCCCACCTCTTCGGCGACGCGCGCGCGCTGGTTCAGCAGCGCCAGCAGTTGCGCGTCCAGACTGTCGATCTGGACGCGGAGCCTGGCAAGGGCATCGGACTGGACGGGGGACTGGCTCATGGGCGGGCAGAGGCAATCAGCAGGCCGGCTCCAAGACCGGCACGGCTGGCTGGCCGATGGGTCTGGTTATTTTTTGGGCGCTCTGGGCGCGGCGGCGCTGGCCGGCGCAACCGGGCCGGCGGCTGCCGCGGTCACGATGCGGTTGGCCGAAGCCTCGAAAGTCTTGGCGCTGTTTTCCACTGTGGCCTTGGTGGCATCGACGACGCGCTTGGCCCAGGCGTTGGCGGCATCGGCGCCGAGCGCCTGGAGTTTGGCGCTGGCCGGCGACTCCATGTAGGCGATGATGGCCCTCATCTCGTCTTCGGTCAGCTTCTCCTCGAAGACCGGCGTCAGCGCGGCCTCGGCTGACTTGGCGATCTGGCCCTCGATGGCTTTGCGCGTGGCGTCGGCGAATTTGTTGAGCTCCACGTCCAGCTTGTCGCGCACGTCCTTCTGGCGCGCCGGCGGCACGGTTTGATCCAGGCGTTGCGACCAGCCGACCAGCAGCGGTTGCACCGCGCTGTTGGTGAGTTGTTCGGTGATGGCCGGGCCATCGCTTTTTAGCTGCATCTGGGCCAGCTTGACGGCCAGCGCGTGCTTGGTGTCGGCCTGCTGGGCGCTGGCGCCGGCGGACAGCGCGCAAGCGGCAGCCAAAACAATGGCAGCCGGCAGTTTGGAAAAGGCTTGGTTCAAGGTCTCTACTCCGTTGGTGGATCGGTGGCGGGGTCATCGACGCCCGTGTCCTGGGCGTCATTTTCAACGATACGTTGCAGGCCGCTCAGTTGGGCGCCATTATCCAGGGCGATCAAGGTCACGCCTTGCGTCGCGCGGCCCATTTCGCGAATTTCGGCCACGCGGGTGCGCACCAGCACGCCCTTGTCGGTGATGAGCATGATCTCGTCGTCGGCGCTGACCAGCGTGGCGGCCACGACCTTGCCGTTGCGCTCGCTCTGCTGAATGGCGATCATGCCCTTGGTGCCGCGCCCGTGGCGGGTGTATTCGGCAATGTTGGTGCGCTTGCCGTAGCCGTTTTCGGTGGCGGTCAGGACGCTGCCGCGCGCGCCGGGTTGCGCGGCGGCGTCGCCAGCCTCGGCATCGGCCACCAGCATGGCGATCACGCGCTGGCCTTCTTCGAGCTGCATACCGCGCACGCCGCGCGCGTTGCGGCCCATGGGGCGCACGTC
>WRJY01000062.1 GCA_009778355.1 Desulfovibrionaceae bacterium
GGAGGGTAGGGTGGGGGCCAGCGGCGTATCCGGTGGTGACGCCGCCATCCCCCATCCCTGCCTTCCCCCAGAGGAGGAAGGCGTAATTCACTTCAAATAGTCCCGAAGCGCCAGATGCCATCGGCGTCGCGCGCGCGGCGCAACTGGCCGCCGTACCACAGCCGGTGCAGGTGGGCCACGGTTTCGCCCAGGGCGAAGGTGGTCTGGTGCAGGTCCAGCTCGCGCTTGAACAGCACCGGCAGCACGTCGTAGCCGCTCACGGGCTTGACGCGGGCCATGTTCATCACCTCGGCCAGCCGGTCGCGGTGGTGTTCGTGCAACTGGCCGATGCGCGTGTGCAGCCCGCGGAAGGGCTTGCCGTGCGAGGGCAGCACCAGCGCGTCCTCGGGCAGCGGCAGGAAGCGGTCGATGGAGTCGAGAAACAGCGTCAGCGCGTCGGCTTCGGGTTCTATCTCGTACACGCTGACGTTGGTGGAGATGCGCGGCAGCACCATGTCGCCGCTGATCAGCACGTTGATCTGCTCGCAATACAGCGCGATGTGCTCGGTCGAATGGCCGTAGCCGGCGATGCAGCGCCACGTCCGCCCGCCAATGGTGAGCCGGGCGCCGTCCATCAGCCGTATGTAGCTCAGCGGCAGCGCGGGCACCAGGTTGCTGTAGTAGCTTTTGCGGTTGCGCACCTGCTCCAGGTCGCCGGGGTCGGTCATGCCGTGGCTGCGGAAATAGTCGGCCAGCCGCTCGCCGCCGAAGCTGCTGACGATCTGGCAGGCGTAGCGCGCGGCCTGGTAGTCGGCGGCGCTCATCCACAGGCTGCATTCGCGTCCGGGCGCGCTCCAGCGCTCGCACAGCCAGTGCGCCAGGCCAACGTGGTCGGGGTGCATGTGCGTGACCAGCACGCGCAGCACCGGCAGGCCGTCCAGTTCGGCGGCGAACGCCTGCGTCCAGCCGGCGCGTGATTCGGGGCGGTCGATGCAGGTGTCCACCACGGTCCAGCCCTCGCGGCCATCCAGCCGGTCGCGCAGCAGCCAGATGTTGATGTGGTTCAGCGCGAAGGGCAGCGCCATGCGCAGCCACTTGATGCCGGGCGCTATTTCAATCGTGCCGCCGCTGGGCGGCAGGCGGTCGGCCAGGGGGTAGTCAAGGGCGCGTTCGAGTTCGGAGACGGCGGACATGAATTTGAAGGGGAAGGATCGGGACTGCGGTAGGATGGCTGGCAATTCGAGCGACGTGCGCACGCCAATTGACCGGTGCATTCTATGAAGGAACCGCGCCGCGCGCTGCGCATGAGCGACACGCCCCCCTCGCACGACCCCATCGAAATGACCGTCGCCGATACCGCCTCCGCCGCCCCGACGCTGGCGCCGGTACCCAAAATTCATTGAACCTGCTTTCTCAAAGTCAAAAGGAGCCTTTTCTCATGAGCAGCCTGCCTGGCCTGAACTTTCAATTGGGCGAAGACATCGACGCCTTGCGCGATGCCGTGCGCGACTTCGCGCAGGCCGAAATCGCCCCGCGCGCCGCCGGGATCGACCGCGCCGACCAGTTCCCCATGGACCTGTGGCCCAAGATGGGCGATCTGGGTGTGCTGGGCATCACCGTGGCCGAGGAATACGGCGGCGCCAACCTGGGCTACCTGGCGCACATGATCGCCATGGAGGAAATCAGCCGCGCCAGCGCCTCGGTGGGCCTGAGCTACGGCGCGCATTCCAACCTGTGCGTGAACCAGATCAAGCGCAACGGCAGCCCGGAGCAGAAGAAAAAATACCTGCCCAAACTCATCAGCGGCCAGCACGTGGGCGCGCTGGCCATGAGCGAGCCCGGCGCCGGCAGCGATGTCATCAGCATGAAGCTGCGCGCCGAAGACAAGGGCGGCTACTACCTGCTCAACGGCACCAAGATGTGGATCACCAACGGCCCCGACGCCGACACCATGGTGGTCTACGCCAAGACCGAGCCCGAACTGGGCGCGCGCGGCGTCACCGCCTTCATCGTCGAAAAAGGCATGAAGGGTTTTTCCACCGCGCAAAAGCTCGACAAGCTGGGCATGCGCGGCAGCCACACGGGCGAGATGGTGTTCAGCAACGTCGAAGTGCCCGCCGCCAACATCCTGGGCGGCCTGAACAACGGCGCCAAGGTGCTGATGAGCGGCCTGGACTACGAGCGCGCCGTGCTGGCCGGCGGCCCCATCGGCATCATGCAGGCCGTCATGGACAACGTGGTGCCCTACATTCACGACCGCAAGCAGTTCGGCCAGAGCATCGGCGAGTTCCAACTGGTGCAGGGCAAGGTGGCCGACATGTACACCGTGCTGCAAGCTGGCCGCGCCTTCCTGTACACCATCGGCAAGAACCTGGACGTGCTGGGCGCGCAGCATGTGCGCCAGGTGCGCAAGGACTGCGCCAGCGTGATCCTGTGGACCGCCGAAATGGCCACCAAAATGGCCGGCGACGGCATTCAACTGTTCGGCGGCAACGGCTACATCAACGACTACCCGCTGGGCCGCCTGTGGCGCGACGCCAAGCTGTACGAAATCGGCGCCGGCACCAGCGAAATCCGCCGCATGTTGATCGGGCGCGAGCTGTTCGCCGAGACGGCGTGAGTTGACTTTGTGCGCCATGCGTTCCCCGTGCTCCTTCCTCCGTTGGGGGAAGGTTGGGATGGGGGCCAGCGTTACAGCAAATTCACCATGCAGCATCAGGCCGCGCCAGCCCCCATCCCCGCCTTCCCCCAGAGGGGGAAGGAACCGGACGAACTTCAACCGAAATGACCGCGCCCACCCCCCCCAACCCCTTGCAGCCGCTGCTGGACAACAACCGCGCCTGGGCCGCGCGCGTCGAGCGCGAGCACCCTGGCTTCTTTCACGACCTGGCCCGGCAGCAATCGCCCAAGTACCTGTGGATCGGCTGCTCCGACAGCCGGGTGCCGGCCAATCAGGTCATCGGCCTGGCGCCGGGCGAGGTGTTCGTGCACCGCAACGTTGCCAACGTGGTGGTGCACTCGGACCTGAACGCGCTGTCGGTGATCCAGTTCGCCGTCGATGTGCTGAAGGTCGAGCACATCATGGTCGTCGGCCACTACGGCTGCGGCGGCGTGCTGGCCGTGCTGCACAAGCGGCGCGTGGGCCTGGCCGACAACTGGCTGCGCCACGTGTACGACGTGGAAGTGCGCCACCGCAGCCGCCTCAGGCACTTGTGCGGTCACCAGCAGGAGGACGCGTTGTCTGAAATCAACGTCATCGAGCAGGTCGTCAACGTCGTGCGAACCAACATCGTGCGCGACGCCTGGCAGCGCGGCCAGCCGCTGGCCGTGCACGGTTGGTGCTATGGCATCAGGGACGGGCTGGTCAAGGACCTGGGCGTGAGCATCTCGGGGTTCGACCAGGTGGCCGACGTGTACCACGCCGCCATCGGGCGCTACCCGCGCGGCGCATCATGAAACACCCCCAGGCTCCACTTGCTTGGCAATGTTTTGCCTCCCCCATCGAGGGGGCTGGCGCGAAAGCCTCCCTGCTCCCCTCTCCCCTCGCGGGAGAGGGGTTGGGGGAGAGGGGGAGCGGCGGTCAAATCAAGGCGCTGCCCCCCAATCCACC
>WRJY01000063.1 GCA_009778355.1 Desulfovibrionaceae bacterium
GTGCAGATCGACGGCTGGAGCGCCGACGGCACCGCCCAAATCCGCTACCGCGGCGCCCCGTGGACGGCCATGCTGCGCCCCGGCGCGCAGCCCGTCGCCGGAGCGCACCGCGTCGTCGAACTGATTGGCAACCGCCTGCTGGTCGAACCGGTCTGACCCTGATAATCAGCACACATTTTTGAAAGGAACCCCCACCGTGAACATCGGAATTGGACTCATCGTTGTCGTCATCATCGCCGTCCTGTTCATCAAGGGCGCCGTCAAGGTCGTCCCTCAGCAAAATGCCTGGGTGGTGGAACGCTGGGGCAAGTACCACGCCACGCTGGCGCCGGGCCTGAAGCTCATCTTTCCCTTCATCGACCGCGTGGCCTACAAGCACAGCCTGAAGGAAATCCCGCTCGACGTGCCCAGCCAGGTCTGCATCACGCGCGACAACACACAGTTGCAGGTGGACGGCATCCTGTACTTCCAGGTCACCGACCCCATGCGCGCCAGCTATGGCTCCAGCAACTACATCATCGCCATCACCCAACTGGCCCAAACCACGCTGCGCAGCGTCATCGGCAAGCTGGAACTGGACAAGACCTTTGAAGAACGCGACATGATCAACGCCAGGGTGGTCGAAGCCATCGACGAAGCGGCGCTGAACTGGGGCGTGAAAGTGCTGCGCTACGAGATCAAGGACCTGACGCCGCCCAACGAAATCCTGCGTTCCATGCAGGCGCAGATCACCGCCGAACGCGAAAAACGCGCCGTCATCGCCACCTCCGAAGGCAAGCGGCAGGAAGAAATCAACCTGGCCGAAGGCCAGAAACAAGCCGCCATCGCCAAATCCGAGGGTGAAAAGCAGGCCGCCATCAACACCGCCCAAGGCCAAGCCGCCGCCATCACCGAGGTGGCCAACGCCACCGCCGTCGCCCTTGCGCGCATCGGCACCGCCATCCGCCAGCCCGGCGGCGAGCAGGCCGTGCAGCTCAAAGTGGCCGAAAAAGCCGTCGAAGCCTACAGCCAGCTCGCGCAAAAAGCCCGCACCACCCTGGTCGTGCCCAGCAACATGACCGAGGTATCCGCCCTCATCAGCTCGGCCATGAAGATGGTGCAGGCCAGCAACGATTCGACGCCGTAGTGCGGCACGGCGGCTCCATCAGCGCCGAACACGGCATCGGCAGCCTGAAAGCCGCCAAGCTGCCCCGCTACAAATCCCCCGTCGCCTTGCGCCTGATGCGCGCCATCAAACAGGCCATCGACCCGCAAGGCATCATGAATCCGGGGCGGGTGCTGCAATGAAGGCTGCTGACAGGTTGGGGGACGGCGTTGCCGTTTGAATGGCATCTTTCAAAACCACGCAGCAGCCGCCCAAGCAAGTGTTCAGCGGCGTGTACGCCCGGCCAAGGCCGTCAGTAAATGCGGAACCAGCGGTGAGGTGTCATCCTCGCGCCAGATACCGTGCAGCTCGGAGACGTTCTCCGCGCCGACCAGGGGACGGAATTTCAGATTCGGCACCGTGACCGCTTGCACTGAAGCGGGAACCAGCGAAACGCCAAAGTTGCGCGCCACCAGACTGGCGATCGTGAGCATGTGCCGCACTTCATGCCGGATGTTCGGCATGAATCCCGCGCGCGCGCACAGGGCCACTATCTTGTCGTGGTACTCCGGCGAGAAGTGGCGCGGAAACAGCACGAAGTCCTCATGGCGCAAATGGCGCAGGTTGACCCGTGCACGATCAGCCAGCGGGTGATTGGCCGGAAGCGCGCAAACGAAGCGTTCGGTGTCGAGCAGCCGGCTCGCCACACCCCGAGGCACGGCGCGCGGATGGATGATGCCGAAATCGATCTGCCGGCGTTGCAGCGCATCGATCTGTTCAAAGCTGTTGAGTTCGTGCACCACGACCTGCGCATCGGAACGCGCCTGGCCGAAGTCACGCACCCGCGCCGCCAGCGGCGTCAACATGGCCGATCCGACAAAGCCGATATGGATGGTGCCGGCTTCACCGCGCGCAGCCCGCCCGGCCAGCGCCCGCGCTTCGCGGGTAAGCGCGAGGATCTTGATCGCCTCCTGGTAGATCACCCGGCCAGCCGGCGTCAGCGCGACTTCACGGGTGCTGCGCCGAAGCAGCGGAAAACCCAGCGTTTCTTCGAGCCTGGCGATGTTGAAGCTCAGTGGCGGCTGAGTGATCGCCAGGCGTTGCGCGGCACGCCCGAAGTGCAGTTCCTCGGCCACAGTGACGAAATAGCGCAGTTGCCGCAGGTCGAGCGGTCGATCCAATTTATCCATGATTTGTATTTATGCCAGTAAAAAATGTATTGGACTGGAAAAATGGTCAAACGAACAATGGCATTGCAGCGCGCCCCATCAAAAAAACATTTGGCTTGCGGCGGGCGCGCGGCACATCGACAAGGAGACAAACCGTGAAAAACCTGACTGTTGCGCTGCGCACATTCGCGGCCGCCTCGCTGACCGCATCGGCATTGGCCCTCGGGCCCTCGCTGGCCGAAGCCCAAGACTATCCCCGCCAGCCCATTCGTATCGTCGTGCCCTACGCGGCCGGCGGCATGACCGACGTGGTCGCCCGCGTGATAGGCCAGAAGCTCGGCGAGCGCCTGGGCCAGCCGGTCATCATCGACAACAAGCCCGGCGCGGCCACCATCGTCGGCGCCGAAGTGGCAGCGCGCGCCAAACCTGATGGCTACACCCTGCTGGCGGCCACCAATGCCACACTGACGATCAATCCCTGGCTCTACTCGGACCTGCGCTACGACCCGGTGAAAAGCTTCACCCCAATCGCGCTGGTGGCCACCGCGCCGAGCGTGATCGTGGTGCACCCGGCGGTGCCAGCCAAGACACTGGATGAACTCATCCGGCTTGCGCAAGCCAAACCCGGCAGTCTGAGCTACGCCTCTTACGGCAACGGTTCAAGCGCGCACCTGGCCGGCGAAATGCTGCGCGCGCACGCCAACATCGACTTGCTGCACGTGCCCTACAAAGGCAGCGCCCCAGCCAAGTCGGCTGTGATGAGCGGCGAAGTCACGATGACCTTCGAGCCGGCTTTCACCGGCGTGCCGCAAATTCAGGGCGGCCAGTTGCGCGCACTGGCCGTGATGGCGTCCAAGCGATCGGTCGCGCTGCCCGACGTGCCCGCCGTGACCGAACTGGGCTTTCCCGGCATGGAGATGTCGGCCTGGGTCGGCTTCGTCGCGCCGGCCGGCACACCGCCGGCGGTCGTCGGGAAACTGGCCGAAGAGATCGGCCATGTCATGGCGCAACCCGAGGTGCAAAAACAGTTGCTGAGCAGCGGCGCCGAACCAGCGGGTTACTACCAGGATGCCTTCGCCGCCTACATGCGCGAGGAAAGCGCGCGTTACGGCAAGGTCATCGCCGATGCCCGCATCAAGGTTGAACCTAAAAACGGCAGTTGAGCGCTTTTTTACCTTCGTAGCACCTTATGAATACAGAGGTTCTCGACTTCGATCGAGCTCACCATTTGGGTGAGAACGCTATGCGCCCGCCAGCGCCGCGCTCGACGCGCCATGCGGCGTTGCTCGTTCTTGCAGGCACGAGCCTGCCGCGTCCTCGCGCCTTGCCTGGCACGC
>WRJY01000064.1 GCA_009778355.1 Desulfovibrionaceae bacterium
ACCGGGGCGCGGATTGTGGGCAACCCCGCCGCCGTCATCGCCCGCGTCCACAGCGACACGCGCACCCTGCAAGCGGGCGACTTGTTCGTTGCGCTCCGGGGCGAGCGGTTTGACGCCGCGCAGTTTCTGGCGCAAGCCGCCGCGCAAGGCGCTGCGGCGGCGCTGTGCGACGCGCGGGCCGAACCGCAACTGCTGGCCGCGGGCCTGCCCGGCATTCTGGTTCCAGACGCCCGCCACGCGCTGGGCGAATTGGCCCGCATGTGGCGCGGGCGCTTTGCCGGCCCGCTGATTGCGGTGACCGGCAGCAACGGCAAGACCACGGTCACGCAGATGATCGCCTCGATCCTTCGCGCCTGGCAGGGCGGGGCGGCGCTGGCCACCGAGGGCAACTTCAACAACGGCATCGGCCTGCCGCTGACCTTGCTGCGCCTGCGGCCCGAACACCGCGTGGCGGTGGTGGAACTGGGCATGAACCATCCGGGCGAAATCGCCCACTTGGCCGCGCTGGCCGCGCCCACGGTGGCGCTGGTCAACAACGCGCAGCGCGAGCATCAGGAATTCATGGCCTCGGTGGATGCCGTGGCTGCCGAAAACGGCGCCGTGCTGGCGGCGCTGCGCGCCGGCGGCGTGGCGGTTTTCCCGGCGGTCGATACCTATGAGGATTTGTGGCGGCGGCTGGCGGGCGGGCATGAAGTGCTGCTGTTTGGCGATCAGGCCAGCGTGGCCCTGGATGCCGCGGCCTGGCATGGCGACCACTGGCAGGCGCGCGCGCATTCGCCAGCGGGCGCGCTGCGGTTCGACCTGCACATTGCTGGCGGCCACAACGTGCGCAACGCCCTGGCGGCGATTGCCTGCGCCACTGCCGCGGGCGCGCCCCTTGACGCCATCGAGCGCGGGCTGACGGCTTTTCGTCCGCTGCCGGGGCGCTCGCGCGCCCTGGTGCTGCGCCACCGCGGGCGCAACGTGACGCTGGTGGACGACACCTACAACGCCAACCCGGATTCGGCGCGCGCCGTCATCGACGTGCTGGCCGGACTGCCGGGCCCGCGCCTGCTGGTGCTGGGCGACATGGGCGAGGTCGGCGCGCAGGGGCCGGCGTTCCATGCCGAGGTGGGCGCCTATGCGCGCGCGCGCGGCATCGAGCGCCTGCTGGCGCACGGCCCGCTGGCCATTCATGCCGCCATGGCGTTTGGCGGCGGACGCCACTTTCAGGACATCGGCGCGTTGAACGACGCCGTGCGCACCAACCTGGCCCAGTGCGCCAGCATCGCCGTCAAAGGCTCGCGCTTCATGGCCATGGAGCGCGTGGTGGAAGCGCTGACCAAGGCCGCCGTTGCGGAGCAGGAGGGTCATCATGCTGCCTAACCTGACCCGCTGGCTGCAAACGCTTTCGCCCGACCTGGGCTTTTTGCGCGTGTTCCAGTACCAGACCTTCCGCGCCGTCATGGCGGCGATGACAGCGCTGATTATTGGCGTACTGGCCGGCCCGTGGGTCATCCGCAAGCTCACCGAGCTGAAGATCGGCCAGCCCGTGCGCGGCTACGCGATGGAAACGCATTTGTCCAAGAGCGGCACGCCCACGATGGGCGGGGTACTGATCCTGCTGTCGATGCTTATCTCCACCCTGCTGTGGTTCGACTGGTCGAACCGCTTCGTCTGGATCGTGATGCTGGTCACCCTGGGCTTTGGCGCCATCGGCTGGGTGGACGACTGGCGCAAGGTCGTCAACAAGGATCCGGAAGGCATGCGCTCGCGCGAAAAATACTTCTGGCAGTCCCTCATCGGACTGGCGGCGGCGTTCTACCTGGTGTTCAGCATCTCCGGCAATTCCAACGCCAAGGTGTGGGAGCTGTTCGTCAAATGGGTGAGTTCAGGCTTCACGATCGACCTGCCGCCCGTCGCCAGCCTGCTGGTGCCGTTCTTCAAGGAAGTGGCGTACCCGCTCGGCGTGACGGGGTTCGTGGTTCTGAGCTACCTGGTGATCGTGGGCGCCAGCAACGCGGTGAACCTGACCGACGGGCTGGACGGTCTGGCGATCATGCCGGTCATCCTGGTCGGCTCGGCGCTGGGCGTGTTCGCCTACGTCGTCGGCAGCTCGGTGTATTCGCGCTACCTGCTGTTTCCGCACATTCCGGGCGCGAGCGAGTTGCTGATCTTCTGCGCCGCCATGGCCGGCGCGGGGCTGGCCTTTCTGTGGTTCAACGCGCACCCGGCGCAGGTGTTCATGGGCGATGTCGGCGCGCTGGCGCTGGGCGGCGCGCTGGGCGCCATCGCGGTCATCGTGCGGCAGGAAATCGTGCTGGCGATCATGGGCGGCATCTTCGTGGTCGAGGCGCTGTCGGTGATGCTCCAGGTCGGCTGGTTCAAGTACACCAAGCGCCGCTACGGCCAGGGCCGCCGGCTGCTGAAGATGGCGCCGCTGCACCACCACTTCGAAAAAAGCGGCTGGGCCGAAACCCAGGTCGTGGTGCGTTTCTGGATCATCACCATGCTGCTGTGCCTGGTGGGTCTGTCGTCGCTGAAACTGAGGTGAACGGGTGAACGCGCTGCAAGATCAACACGCGCTGGTGCTCGGACTGGGCGCTTCCGGCTTGGCCATGGCGCGCTGGTGCGCGGCCCAGGGCGCGCGCGTGACCGTGGCCGACACCCGCGCCGAGCCGCCGCAACTGCCGGCGTTGCGCGCGCAATTGCCGCAGGCGCGTTTCATCGCCGGGCCGCTGGACGCCGCGCTGCTGGATGATGAGTCGATCAACGCCGTTTACCGCAGCCCCGGCCTGGCGCCGGCGGCCCTCGCGGACTTGCTCCATGCAGCCCGCGAGCGCGGCCTGCCGGTGGCTGGCGAACTCGATCTTTTTTCCGCCGCGCTGCGCGATCTGCAAGCCGAGCGCGGCTACGCGCCCAAGGTGATTGCCGTCACCGGCACCAACGGCAAGACGACGGTGACTTCGCTGACCGGACAACTGGTCGAGCGCGCCGGCTTGTCGGTGGCGGTGGCGGGCAACATCGGCCCGGCGCTGCTGGGCACGCTGCAACAGTGTCTGCAAGCCGATGCGCTGCCGCAAGTCTGGGTGCTGGAACTGTCGAGCTTTCAACTGGAAGCCAGCAGCGGTTTCGAGCCGGCGGCGGCCACGGTGCTCAACCTCACGCAAGACCACCTCGACTGGCACGGTGGCATGGCCGCCTACGCCGCCGCCAAGGCCCGGATTTTTGGCCAGCAGGCCGTGATGGCGTTGAACCGCGACGACCCACTGGTGATGGCCATGCGGCCCCAGCCGCTGCCGGCCAAAGGTCCGAGGGGCCCCAAGCCCCCGGCGCGGCAGATCGTGACCTTCGGCGCCGGCCTGCCACGGGCGCCGGGCGACTTCGGCATCGAAAGCGTCAACGGCATGACTTGGCTGGTGCGGGCCTTCGAGGCCGACGAAACACAACGCCGCCGCAAGGACGCCGAGCCGGAGCTTCATCTGCAGCGCCTGATGCCCGCCGACGCCTTGCGCATCCGGGGCCGCCACAACGCCGTCAACGCGCTGGCCGCGCTGGCGCTGGCCGCGAGCGCGGGCTGCGCCCTGGGGCCGATGCTGTACGGCCTGCGCGAGTACCGGGGCGAGCCGCACCG
>WRJY01000065.1 GCA_009778355.1 Desulfovibrionaceae bacterium
GCAGAATGGTTTTCAGATCGGACGGGGAGATGGCTTCCATGCCGTTGTTCCTTGCCTGATGAACCGCAGGTTGATGGGGGGCAGCTTACTCGCCGCGAGCCAATCGCTTTGCCCGGTTGCGCGTTGCAAACTCTTATTTCACGCCCGCCTGTTGATGTCGTTGTCGCAGATGGGCTGCAATCCATGTAAAATAGCGGGCAATTCACGACCAGATGGGCGGGTAGTCACCGCCCTTTTTTTTTGGCCGATCCATAGCGGCAGGCAGCATACCGGATAGAAGTGACGACACTACAGCAAACGATCAGCGGCACCGTGCAGGCACTGGGCTTCGACCTGGTGGAAACCGAGCGTTCGGCCGGTGGTTTGCTGCGCGTGACCATCGACCATCCGTGGTCGTCCGGCGCGCTTGGCGACCTGCGCGTGACGGTCGAGGACTGCGAGCGCGTCACGCGCCAGTTGCAATACGCGCTGGAGGTCGATGGCGTGGACTACCGCCGTCTGGAGGTGTCCTCGCCCGGCATCGACCGCCCGCTGCGCCATGCGCAGGATTTCGAGCGTTTCGAGGGCGAGGTGATCGATCTGGCGCTGAAGGAGCCGATCGGCGGCGCGGCGGCTGGCCAGGTCAACGCCAACCGCAAGAAGTTTCGCGGCACGTTGCGGCGCGCCGAAGGCGGCGGCTGGCGGATCGTCTGGCGCGACGAGCCGGCGGTCAAGCCCGGCCAGCGCGTCAGCGCCAAGCGCGCGCCGGCGCCCGAGCAGGCGCTGGGGTTCACGCTGGACGAGTTGCAGTCGGCGCGGCTGGCGCCGGTGGTGGATTTCAAGGGCCGCGCCCCCAGGAGCGGGCAAGAGGTTTGAACACGGTTCGAGCGCGCGCCCTGGGCAGCGCGGTCATCCGTGAAGTATTGGAGTTGATGCAAACATGAATCGCGAACTGTTGATGCTGGTCGAGGCGATCTCGCGCGAGAAAAACGTCGAGCGGGAGGTGGTGTTCGGCGCCATCGAGGCCGCGCTTGCGCAGGCGGCCAAGAAGCTGTACGAGGGCGATGTCGATCTGCGTGTGACGATCGACCGCGACACCGGCGAGTATGAAACCTTCCGTCGCTGGCACGTGGTGCCCGACGAGGCCGGCCTGCAACTGCCCGACCAGGAAATTTTGCTGTTCGAGGCGCGCGAGCAGATTGCCGACATCGCGGTGGACGAGTACATCGAGGAAACGGTCGAGTCGGTGCCCATTGGCCGCATCGGCGCCATGGCGGCCAAGCAGGTGATTTTGCAAAAGATCCGCGACGCCGAGCGCGAGATGCTGCTCAACGACTTCATGAGCCGGGGTGAGAAGATTTTCACCGGCACCGTCAAGCGAATGGACAAGGGCGACATCATCGTCGAGTCCGGGCGCGTCGAAGGGCGGCTGAAGCGCGGCGAAATGATTCCCAAGGAAAACCTGCGCAGCGGCGACCGCGTGCGCGCCATGATTATGGAGGTGGACCTGACGCTGCGCGGCGCGCCGATTCTGCTGTCGCGCTCGGCGCCCGAGTTCATGATCGAGCTGTTTCGCCAGGAGGTGCCCGAAATCGAACAGGGCCTGCTGGAGATCAAGTCCTGCGCCCGCGATGCCGGCAGCCGCGCCAAGATTGCCGTGCTCAGTCACGACAAGCGGGTGGACCCCATCGGCACCTGCGTGGGCGTGCGCGGCACGCGCGTCAACGCCGTCACCAACGAACTGGCCGGCGAGCGGGTGGATATCGTGCTGTGGTCGGACGATCCGGCGCAGTTCGTGATTGGCGCGCTGGCGCCGGCCAACGTGTCGTCCATCGTGGTGGACGAGGAAAAGCACGCCATGGACGTGGTGGTGGACGAGGAAAACCTGGCCATTGCCATTGGCCGCGGCGGCCAGAACGTGCGCCTGGCCTCCGAGCTGACGGGCTGGAAGATCAACATCATGGATGCCGACGAATCGGCCCAGAAACAGGCCAAGGAAACCGGCGCCGTTCGCCAGTTGTTCATGGAAAAGCTCGACGTGGACGAGGAAATCGCCGGCATTCTGATCGAAGAGGGCTTCACCAGCCTGGAGCAGGTGGCCTACGTGCCGATCGAGGAAATGCGCGAGATCGAATCGTTCGACGAGGACACCGTCGAGGAACTGCGCGCCCGCGCCAAGGACGCGCTGCTGACCATGGACATCGCCCGCGAGGAAAGCGTGGATGCGGTGTCGCAGGACTTGCGCGATCTGGAGGGCCTGACGCCCGATCTGATCGCCAAACTGGCCAGTGCCGGCGTCGGCACGCGCGACGACTTGGCCGACCTGGCCGTGGACGAGTTGACCGAGATCACCGGGCAGTCCGAGGACGAGGCCCGAGCCCTGATCCTGAAAGCGCGCGAGCACTGGTTCGCGGATCAGGCGTAAGGATCATGGAGGCGAGCACCACATATGACGAACACTACCGTTGCCGAATTCGCAAGCGAACTCAAGCGTCCTACCAGCGCGCTGCTGGAGCAGTTGCAGGCCGCTGGCCTGGCCAAGCAGTCGGCGTCTGACGCGCTGACCGACAGCGACAAGCAAAAGCTGCTGAACTATCTGCAAACCAGCCACGGCACTGCCGCGGGCGCGCGCAAGAAGATCACGCTGACCAAAAAGACCACCAGCGAAATCAAGCAGGCCGACGCCACCGGCAAGGCGCGCACCATCCAGGTCGAGGTGCGCAAGAAACGCACTTTCGTCAAGCGCGATGACGAGCAGGCCGCGCAAAACGCTGCCGCTGCGCAACCGGCTGCGCCCGCTGTCGCGCCGCAGCCCGCGCCCGCGCCCGTGATCGATGCCGCTGAGCAGGCGCGGCGCGAGCAAGAAGCCCTTCGCCAGGCTGAGCTGCTGCGCCGCCAGGAAGAAGACGCCGCGCAAAAGCGCCGCCAACGCCAACGCCAGGAGCAGGAGCAAGCCGCCGCCGAAGCGGCCCGCGCCGAACCAACGCCCGAACCAACGCCTGAACCTGCGCCCGAGCCAGCGCCAGCGCCAGCGCCAGCCGTCCAACAAGCGCCGGCGCCTGAACCGGCCCCGGCGGCCCCCCCAGTGGCCCAGGCGCCGGTTGCGTCCAGGCCCGCGCCCAAATCTGCGCCCAAGCCTGCGCCGAAACCCGCATCCGAACCTGCGCCCAAGCCCGTGGCCGAGCCAGCGCCCAAGCAGCCCGTGGCTGCGCCTGCGCCAAGCCAGGCGGACGAGGCGGCGCGCGCGCGCGATCAGGAAGAGCGCCGCCGCAAGGCGCTGGCCGAGGCCGAGGCGATCCGCGCCATGATGAGCGCGCCGCGCAAGGTGCTGGTGGCCAAAAAGCCTTCGGCGGGCAAGAAGACCGACGACGCCAAGGCCACCGCCGCCGCCAAGAGTACGTTGCACAAACCGGCCGCGGGCGCTGCCACGGGCGCGGCCAAGACCGGCGCGAGCGCGCCGCCGGCCAACAAGGAAGTCAAGTCCGCCAAGCTGTCGTCCAGTTGGGCCGGCGATCCGGCCAAGAAAAAGGGCATTCCGACCCGGGGCGACGCCAGCGGCGGCGCAGGCCGCGGCAACTGGCGCGGCGGGCCGCGCGGGCGCCGTGGCGAGCGCGAGCGCGACGACCGCCAGCGGGCCG
>WRJY01000066.1 GCA_009778355.1 Desulfovibrionaceae bacterium
GCAGAGCCGGCGCAAGCGGCTTTTGCCTTCATCGCCCGGCCAGAGGCCATGCCGCGTCTGCATGTCTTCAATCAGGGGCGGGCGGATTTTCCCGACCGTTCGGCCACGCTGATTCTCAGCGCGGATCTGTCCGCGCCGCATGGGTTGCCTTATGAGTTGAGCGGCCCTGGCGTGCGGGGCAATGCGCTCGGCCGCTGGCAGGCTTTCCGCGCCGCGGGCTTGCCGGACTGGTTTGTGGAAGATTGGGCCGCCAACCAGTCCGCTTACCCCTTGGGCGTGGACGTGGCGCTGGTGGAAACCGGGGCCGGCGATTGCGGCGAGCCGCAAATCCGTTTGCTGGGTCTGCCCCGGACGGCCCGCCTCAGGCAAGCCGTCCATTGGCCTGCCGCGACGAAGGAGGCCGCAGTATGTATGTAGCCGTCAAGGGTGGCGAAAAAGCCATCAGGAACGCGCACCGGCTGCTGGCCGAAAAACGCCGGGGAGAAACCGTCGTGCCGGAAATCGGCGTCGAGCAGATCCGCGAGCAGCTTGCGCTCGCGGTGGATCGGGTGATGGCCGAAGGCTCGCTGTACGACCGCGATCTGGCCGCCCTGGCCGTCAAGCAGGCCCGTGGCGATCTGGTGGAAGCCATTTTCCTGCTGCGCGCCTACCGCACCACCTTGCCGCGCTTTGGCTGCTCGCAGCCCGTGGACACCACGGCCATGCACTTGCGCCGCCGCATTTCGGCTACCTACAAGGACGTGCCGGGCGGGCAAGTGCTCGGACCCACGTTCGACTACACGCACCGCCTGCTCGATACCGATCTGGCCATGCCTGCGCAAGCGGACGCGCCGTCGTCGCCGAGCCAGGAGAGCGCCCATGTTTTTACCGGCGCCTGTTCGAGGGTGCTTTCCTTCCTGGAAAAAGAGGGCCTGCTGCCGCCTGAGGAGCCTGGCCCGGACGCCCCGCCCGGCGACCTGACGCGCCAGCCACTGGAATTGCCCGCTGGCCGCGACATTCGCCTGCAGAATCTGGCGCGCGCCGACGAGGGCCTGCTGCTGGCCTTGGCGTATTCCACCCAGCGCGGTTATGGCGGCACGCACCCCTTCGTCGGTGAAATCCGCATGGGCGAAGCGGACGTTTTTTTCACTCCGGAAGAGCTGGGTTTCCCGGTCGCGGTGGGCGAGATCACGCTGACCGAATGCGAAAGCGTCAACCAGTTTACCGGCGGCAAGGGGCGCCCGGCCTCTTTTACTCGGGGCTACGGATTGGTACTGGGAGAAAACGAGCGCAAGGCCATCGGCATGGCCCTGGTCGATCGCGCCCTGCGCTCGACCGATTACGGCGAAGAAGCGCGCGGCCCGGCGCAGAACGCCGAGTTCGTCCTCTACCACAGCGACAACGTGGAGGCGTCTGGCTTTTTGCAGCACCTGAAGCTGCCGCACTACGTCGATTTTCAGGCCGATCTGGCCCTCGTGCGCGCCCTGCGCGCCAAGACCGGAAAGGAAGCCAGCGATGCCTGAAACCACCGCGGCCAACCCGCAACCCGCAGCCTACAACTTTGCCTACCTGGACGAGCAGACCAAGCGGATGATCCGCCGCGCCATTCTCAAGGCAGTGGCCATTCCTGGCTATCAGGCGCCCTTCGGGGGGCGGGAAATGCCCATGCCGTATGGCTGGGGCACGGGCGGCATCCAGGTGAGCGCCGCCATTCTGGGCCGCGCCGATGTCTTGAAGGTCATCGACCAGGGGGCGGACGACACCACCAACGCGGTGTCCATCCGGTCGTTTTTCGCTCGCGTGGCCGGCGTGCGCACCACCACGGCCACCGCCGAGGCCGACATCATCCAGACCCGGCACCGCATTCCCGAGCAGCCGCTGCGCGAAGGGCAGATCATGGTGTATCAGGTGCCCATTCCCGAGCCGCTGCGCTGGATGGAGCCGAGCGAGGCGGAAACCCGCGTCATGCACGCGCTGGAGGAGTACGGCGTCATGCACGTCAAGCTGTACGAGGACATTGCCCGGCACGGCGAAATTGCCACCGGCTTCGACTATCCGGTGCTCGTCAACAACCGCCATGTGATGAGTCCCTCGCCGCTGCCCAAGTTCGACAACCCCAAGATGAACCAGTGCCCCGCCTTGCAGCTTTTCGGGGCTGGGCGCGAAAAGCGCATTTACGCCATTCCGCCCTACACCAGCGTCGCCAGCCTGGATTTCGAGGACTACCCCTTTGCGGTGCAGCGCTGGGATGCGCCGTGCGCCATCTGCGGCGCCACCGACAGCTATCTCGACGAAATCATCACCGATGACGCGGGCGCGCGCATGTTCGTCTGCTCCGACACGGATCACTGCGCGCGCCACGCCACCGCGAAAGGGAATGCGCCATGACATTCGCCGCCATGGCCGAGGCGTCGGCCGCCGCCCAAAGCCTGCCTGGGGAAACGCCGGACGCCGATCCGGCGCTGCTCAGCGCGCGGGGCGTTTCGCACTATTACGGCGACCGGCCGGGCTGCCGCGCCATCGACCTCGATCTGTGGCCTGGCGAAGTGCTTGGCATCGTGGGCGAATCAGGCTCTGGCAAAAGCACCTTGCTGAACCTGCTGTCCGGGCGTTTCCCGGCTTCCAGCGGAAGCATCCATTACCGGGACCGGGACGGCGCGCGGCACGACATAGGCCGCCTGCCCGAGGCCGCGCGCCGCCGCCTGCTTCGCACGGAATGGGGCTTCGTGCACCAGAATCCGCGCGACGGCTTGCGGATGCGGGTCAGCGCCGGCGGCAACATTGGCGAACGGCTCATGGCCTGCGGCAGCCGGCACTACGGGAATATCCGCGGCGCGGCCCTGGACTGGCTGGCTCGGGTGGAAATCGCCGCCGACCGCATCGACGACCGCCCCGGCGCCTATTCCGGGGGGATGCAGCAGCGCCTGCAGATTGCCCGCAACCTGGTCTCCGCGCCGCGCCTGGTGTTCATGGACGAACCCACGGGCGGGCTGGATGTTTCGGTGCAGGCCAGGCTGCTGGATTTGCTGCGTCAACTCGTGCGGCAGCTCGATCTTTCCGTCGTGCTGGTCACGCACGACTTGGCCGTGGCCAGGCTGCTGGCGCATCGCCTGGTGGTCATGCGGCGCGGCGAAATCGTGGAAACCGGGCTGTCCGACCAGGTGCTCGACGACCCGCACCACGCCTACACGCAGTTGCTGGCGTCTTCCATTCTGCAAGGCTGAAGTGGCGTGCACATGAACATCGCGGACATTCACGAAACCCTGACGCCCGTACTGTCAGTGCGCGGCCTGAGCAAGTCCTTTACCCTGCACACGCAGGGCGGCGCCACGATCGAGGCTTTCAGCGACTTGAATCTGGATGTGCGGGCCGGCGAATGCCTGGCCTTGCATGGTCCTTCGGGCGCCGGCAAATCGACGCTGTTGCGCGCCCTGTACGCCAATTACAAACCCGCCGCCGGCAGCATTCTGGTCAAGCACCGGGGGTCGCGGGTGGACATGGCGGCGGCGCCGCCGCGCACCGTGCTGGCCGTGCGGCGCGACACCATCGGCTATGTCAGCCAGTTCCTGCGGGTCATTCCCCGCGTTTCCTGCCTGGACATCGTGGCCGAGCGGCTCGCCGCGCACGGACAGGACGAACAGGCGGCCCGCCGG
>WRJY01000067.1 GCA_009778355.1 Desulfovibrionaceae bacterium
GCCCGCCAGCGCCGTGATCGGCGTGCCAGGCAAGGCGCGAGGACGCGGCAGGCTCATGCCTGCAAGGACGAGCAACGCCGCATGGCGCGCCGATCACGGCGCTGGCGGGTGCATAGCGCTCTCACCCAAAAGGTGAGGTTGATCGAAGTCGAAAATCTCTGTGTTCATAAGGGGTTACGAAGGTAAAGAAGCGCTCAACTGCCGTTTTTAGGATTATTCTTCCAGGTTCATACCTCGTTGGAAAAGACTCACAGAAGGATAGTAAGCGTCTGGCCGGGGCGTTCAAAGGCTGCGTGCTGGCCTTCTCGAATGCCACTGCGCTCGCGTGGTTGCCGCCCTGTCTGGTGTTGCACTACATTCGAGCCATGCAGCACCGACAACCGACCGCCGACCACCCCGCCGCCGGGCCGTTAAACGAAGCAGGGGAGCGTGGTGGTCAAGGATCTGCCGCCGGGCCGTCCCAAGGCAGGTCAGCCCCCTTGGGGGGCAGCGCACCATGCGAAGCAGGGGAGCGTGGGGGCCAAGGACCTGCCGCCGGGCCGTCCCAAGGCAGGTCAGCCCCCTTGGGGGGCAGGCACCCGAGCGAAGCAGGGGAGCGTGGGGGCCTCAATCCCCGTGCATTGATCCTGGCCGCCGGTCGCGGCCAGCGGATGCGTCCACTCACCGACCACGCGCCCAAGCCGCTGCTGCCGGTGCATGGCCAGCCGCTGATGCAATGGCCGCTGACGGCCCTGCTGCGCGGCGGCGTGACCGAAGTGGTGGTCAACACCGCCTGGCTGGGTCAGCAGATTGAAAACCACTTCAACCCCCAGCGCTTGTCTGAATTGCGCAAACAGCTACAAATAAAAGAGCAAATCAGGCTGTGCTTTTCATCCGAGGGCGCCGACTTTGGCCGCGCGCTGGAAACGGCGGGCGGCATTGCCCGCGCGCTGCCGCTGCTGGCGTGCGCCAGCAGCGACGTGTTCTGGGTGGTGGCCGGTGACGTGTTCGCCCCCGGCTTCGTGTTCAGCCGCGCCGCCGCCAACCGTTTTGCCGCCAGCGGCAAGCTGGCCCACCTGTGGCTGGTGCCCAATCCGCCGCACAACCCCAGCGGCGACTTTGGTTTGTCGGCGGAGGGGCTGGCGTTGAATGAGGCGTCCGTGCGTTACACCTTCAGCACCTACGCCCTGTACCGGCGCGCGCTGTTCGAGCCGCCCTGGTGCAGCATTGCGCCCGGCAACCCCCAAGGCGCCGCCGCGCCGCTGGCGCCCCTGCTGCGCCGCGCCATTGCCGCCGGTCAAGTCAGCGCCGAGCTGTACACCGGCGCCTGGACCGACGTCGGCACGCCGGAACGGCTGGAGCAGTTGTCGCATCAGCCGTGAGCGGCTTGGCGCAGGTTTTGTTGGCTGCGCGAATAGAGATTCAGGCCGCCGCCGCGTCCAGTTCGAAGCGCAGCGGTGCGTTCAACGCCACGCTGGCGCGCGCCAGCGTGGCCAGGGTTACGCCGGTGTCCTTCTCGTCCAGCAAGCGGTTGACCACCATGCGGCTGGTGTGCATACGCGCGGCCATCTCGGTCTTGCTGATTTTGCGGGTCTTCATGGCCTGCGCCAACTGCCAGGCAATCACCCGCTTCATGGCGGCTGCCGTGATCTCTTCGCGCAGACCCTGTTCTTCGAGAAAATCGTTGAAATTACTGCCGATGTGCTTGTTCATGATGCGTTTTCCTTCAGCTTCTTGAGCCGGTTTCTGGCGGTCTTCAGCTCGTTTTCCGGGGTCTGGCGCGATTTCTTGATGAAGCCATGCAACAGGACCATCTGTCCATCCCTGGTGGTGAACAGCACGCGCGCGATGCCGTCGGCAACGTCGCTGCGCACCTCCCACAGGCCCGGCTCCATCTTGCGTACCAGCGGCATTCCCAGCGGCCAGCCGCACTCAACTGTCTTGATGTCGGTGCCAATGGCCTTCCGATCTTCTACTGTCAGATCGCGCAGCCAGTCCCGTACCGGTTCACTGCCGGTTGCAGTGCGGAAAAAAACCACCGTGAGGACGGATTGATCCATGTGCGTATAGTATCAAAAAAGATACTATATGTGGGTCACGGGCCAGTCAGTACGCCGATGCGACCGAAGGCCATCGATTCGCGCGCGTTGCCCACTTCGGCTATCGTGTCGCTCCATGATGACCAATCCCACCCTGTACGCTGCCCGCCGTGCCCGCGTCGCGGCGCAGTTGGGCGATGGCGGCATCGCCATCGTCCCCACGGCGCCGGAACGCCCGCGCAACCGCGATGCCGACTTTCCGTTCCGCCACGACAGCTACTTTTACTACCTGACCGGCTTTGCCGAACCGGGCGCCTGGCTGGTGCTCACGGGCGACGGACACAGCCTGCTGTTTTGCCGGCCCAAGGACATGGAGCGCGAGACCTGGGACGGCATCCGCCTCGGCCCCGATGCTGCGCCCGCCGCGCTGGGTGTGGACGAAGCCCGCTGCGTCGATGAACTGGATCAGCGCCTGCCCAGGCTGCTGGAAAACCGCGCCGCCGTGTGGTATCCGTTTGCCACCCACGCCGGGCTGCACGAGCGCATCGATGGCTGGCTGTGCCAAGTGCGCCAGCGCGCCCGCCATGGCGCGCTCGTACCCGAAGCGCAGCGCGATCTGTGCGCCGTACTGGACGAAATGCGTCTGGTCAAGGACGCGCACGAGTTGGAACTGATGCGCCGCGCCGCCCGCATCAGCGCCAACGCCCACGCACGCGCCATGCAGCGCGGCGCCCGCATGGTGCGCGCCGGCCAGGACGTGCGCGAATACCACCTGGAGGCCGAACTGCTGCACGAATTTCGCCGGTGCGGTGCGCAGTTTCCAGCCTACGGCAGCATCGTCGCCGCCGGCGCCAATGCTTGCGTGCTGCACTACCGCGCCGGCGACGCGCCGGTACGCCCCGGCGAACTGGTGCTGATCGACGCTGGCTGCGAACTGGACGGCTACGCCAGCGACATTACCCGCACCTTCCCCGCTGACGGCAAGTTCACGGGCCCGCAGCGCGAGCTGTACCAACTGGCGCTGGCCGCGCAGCAGGCGGCCATCGCCGCCACCCGGCCCGGCGCGCGCTTCAACGACCCGCACGATGCCGCGGTGAAAGTGCTCACGCAAGGCATGATCGACCTCGGCCTGATCGACAAGAACCAGCACCCCACGCTGGATGACGCCATCGCCCAGCGCGCCTACTTCGCCCACTACATGCACCGCACCAGCCACTGGCTGGGCATGGACGTGCACGATTGCGGCGGCTACGCCGAGCCTTCCGAGACCGGCCAAGTGAGCGAGCGGCGCGACCCGCTGTCGGGCGAGATCATCCGGGAGCGCCCCAGCCGCATCCTGCGCCCCGGCATGGTGCTGACCATCGAACCCGGCCTGTACGTGCGCCCCAGCGACAAAGTGCCCAACGCGTTCTGGAACATCGGCATCCGCATAGAAGACGACGCCCTCGTCACCGACGATCCGCGTTTTGACGGCTGCGAACTCATCACGCGCGACGTGTCCGTCGATCCCGACGCCATCGAAGCGCTGATGGCGGGCTAGTGTCATGTCACGTGAAAAATGACGTCTTAAAAGGCCCAATGAAGGTTGCAACCAGGCCACAATAGGGGAATGGACAAATACA
>WRJY01000068.1 GCA_009778355.1 Desulfovibrionaceae bacterium
GTTGGGGGAGGGCTGGGGTGGGGGCCAGCGGCGGCTCCACTGGCAACGGTTGTTGGCCTTCATTCCAATCTTCCCCCGGCGGGGCAAGGCGCCAACCCCCCCGATCTCTTTTGCGGCGACCTCCAAAGGAGAGAGTGATTGGGCAGAGAGGCGGCGTGGCTGATGCAGTGCCGGGTTACGGCACGCTTCCCACGGGTTGATGACGCTGAGACCGGTGGCCTGAAAAGAGGACGCATCGTGTGTGGCGACAGTCAAGCCGTGAACGGCGGCAACGGCAGCGATGCAGGCATCTGCCGTCCCGATAGCTTTGCCGGCAGCGCGAGCGCGGATGCGTAGTTCAGGCATCGGCGGCTTCGGCGCCGAAAGACAAGATGCGATCTGCGAACACGGGCATCACACGCTCATTCAGACTCTGGCGCAAGCTGTCCTTGCGCTTGCCGTCGGGCATGATCGAAATGCCAAAGCGAAGCTCGGCCAATGTGATGGAAGACAGGTAAAGCGTTTCGGCGGCTTGCGCGTCGATCCCGGCCAGCACGACCGGGTTGCCGTGGGGCTTCAACGGCTCGGAAATGACGTTCGTGCCGAGCGGGATCATCCGAAACTTACCGGCGCGCTTTGGGTCTTGTCGCGCACTTGGTCAAAGACGGCGCAGCCCTCGTCAATCCGTCAGCTTCTGAAAATACCTCTCCAGCACCGCCGCGCTGTAGCGGCTGGCGACCTGGTCGATGAAGCGCATGAAGTCCACGTGCGCGGCGTCGTCGGCGCGGTCGGAGATGGTGCGCAGGGCGGCGAAGGGCACGCCGTAGTCGTGGCAGACCTGCGCCACGGCAGCGCCTTCCATTTCGACGGCCAGCACGTCGGGCAGCGCCTGGCGCAGCGCGGCGCTCTCAGCGGCGGTGGCGACGAAGCGGTCGCCGCTGGCGATCAAACCCTGGTGCAGGCGCGGCGCGTGCAGCGCGAACGTGGTCACCGCGTCAGCGCCCAGCGCTTGGGCGGGGCTGGCGAGCACGGCGCGCGCGGCCTCCGTCAGGGCGGCGGACAGCGCCGCGTCGGTGTCCAGCCGCGCGCGGCCATACAGCGGCAGTTCGTGGCGCGGGAACAGCGGCGAGGCGTCCATGTCGTGCTGCACGAAGCTGCTGGCCACCACCATGTCGCCCACGCGCAAGCCTTCGCCGATGCCGCCGGCCACGCCGGTGAAGAGGATGCGGCGTACGCCAAAACGCTCGATCAGCGCCGTTGCCGTGGTGGCGGCGGCCACCTTGCCGATGCGCGAGAGCACGGCCACCACCTCGTGCCCGTGCCAGTGGCCGAGCCAGAAGTCGCGCCCGCCAACACTTTGCCGCCGTTCGTCGGGCATGATGGCCAGCACCGCTGCCAGTTCCTGGCGCATGGCGCCGACGATGCCGGTGGGGCCCTTGCTCACGCTGGGGGCGGCGGTTGATTGCTTTTTCACTGTTGCAGCGCCACAGGGGTTCAGGCGGTTGAGGCTTGCAAGCTCAATCCAACTTGTGCGGGCCTGTTGAGATCATAAACAGGCTCTAACGCTGGCCCCCATCCCGGCCTTCCCCCAGAGGGGGAAGGAGCAGGGAATTCCAGGTTCCGTCAATTCACCGACACCGTCTTGCTGTCGCGCAACTCGCGCCGCAGCACTTTGCCGACCGGGCTTTTGGGCAGTTCCTGGCGGAATTCGATGTGGCGCGGGCGTTTGTAGCCGGTCAGGTTGTCGTGGCAGAAGGCGCGCACGGCCTCTTCGGTCACGCTGTCGTCTTTTCTGACGATGATGAGCTTGACGGCCTCGCCCGATTTTTCGTCGGGCACGCCGACGGCGGCCAGTTCCAGCACGCCGGGCATGTTGGCCACCACGTCCTCGATTTCGTTGGGGTACACGTTGAAGCCGCTGACCAGGATCATGTCTTTCTTGCGATCGACGATGCGGGTGTAGCCGCGCTCGTCCATGATGCCGATGTCGCCCGACTTGAAGTAGCCGTCGGGCGTCATGACCTTGGCGGTTTCGTCGGGGCGCTGCCAGTAGCCGGCCATGACTTGCGGGCCCTTGATGGCGATTTCGCCCGACTGGCCCAGGGGCACTTCGCGGCCCTCGTCATCGACGATCTTGACGTAGGTACTGGGCAGCGGCAGGCCGATGCTGCCGGTGAATTCCTTCGACGTGACCGGGTTGCAGGTGACCGAGGGGCTGGTTTCCGACAGGCCGTAGCCCTCGCAGATCGGGCAGCCGGTCTTGCCCAGCCACAGCTTGGCGACGGCGCCTTGCACCGCCATGCCGCCGCCGACCGATACCTTCAGGTTGCTCCAGTCGACGGTGTTGAACTTGGGATGGCGGGCCAGGCCGTTGAACAGGGTGTTGACCGCCGGAAAGCTGTGGAAGGTCTGCCCGGCCAGGTCCTTGAACACCGAGGCCACGTCGCGCGGATTGGCGATCAGGATCGACTTGCCGCCGGTGCGCAGGGCCAGCATCATGTTCACCGTGAAGGCGAAGATGTGGTACAGCGGCAGCGCGCAGACGCCGGTGGGCTGCTCGCCGGGCGGGGCCTGCTTCATTACCGGCTCGTTCCAGGCTTCGGATTGCAGGGTGTTGGCGATCAGGTTGCGGTGCAACAGCACCGCGCCCTTGCTCACGCCGGTGGTGCCGCCGGTGTATTGCAGCGCGGCGATGTCGTCCGGGCCGATGTCGGGCGTCACCAGTTTCAGGCCCATGCCCCTGGCGACGGCGGCGTTGTAGCGCACGGCGCCGGGCAGGCTGTAGGCGGGCACCATTTTCTTGATCTTGCGCACCACGAAGTTGACCAGCGCGCCCTTGAGCCAGCCCAGCCGGTCGCCCATGGCCGTCAGCACCACGTGTTCGACGGGCGTGCCGGCGATGCATTTTTGCAGCGTGGCGGCGAAGTTCTCGATGATGATGATCGCCCGCGCGCCGGAGTCCTTGAGCTGGTGCTCCAGCTCGCGCGCGGTGTACAGCGGGTTGACGTTGACCACCACGTAGCCGGCGCGCAGGATGGCGGCCACCGCCGCCGGGTATTGCGGCATGTTGGGCATCATGATCGCCACGCGGTCGCCGCGCTGCATTCCCAGGCTTTGCAGGTAGGCGGCCAGCGCCCGGCTCTGCGCGTCGGTATCGGCGTAGCTGAAGTCACGCCCCATGAAGCGGTAGGCCGCGCGGTCGGCGTACTTGGTGAAGCTCTCCTCGATCAACGCCACCAGGGAGGGGTACTGCGAGGGGTCGATGTCGGCGGGCACGCCTTCGGGGTATTCGGCAAGCCAGATGCGGTCGGTCATGGGAGTCTCCTCGCTGTCGGTGGAATGCGGATAGGCGTTACTCGATTGCCTTGCCGATATCCTCGACCACCTTCTTGGCGTCGCCGAAGACCATCATGGTTTTGTCCATGTAGAACAGGTCGTTGTCCAGGCCCGCGTAGCCGGCGGCCATGGAGCGTTTGTTGACGATGACGGTCTTGGCCTTGTAGGCTTCCAAGATCGGCATACCGTAGATTGGGCTGCCCTTGACGTGCGCGGCGGGGTTCACCACGTCGTTGGCGCCCAGGATGATCGCCACGTCGGCCTGGCCGAATTCGCCGTTGATGTCTTCCATTTCAAACACCTGGTCGTAGGGCACTTCGGCCTCGGCCAG
>WRJY01000069.1 GCA_009778355.1 Desulfovibrionaceae bacterium
TGGGCACGCTGCATGCCGCCGTGGGCGACTTGAACCGCGTGCGGCGCATCGTCAAGGTGATGAGCCTGGTCAACTCCACGCCCGGCTATGCGGAGCAGCACCTCGTCACCAACGGCTGCTCCGAACTGCTGGCCCAAGTGTTCGGCGAACGCGGCCAGCACGCCCGCAGCGCCTTCGGCGTCGCCTCGATCCCGCTGGGCGCTTGCGTGGAGATCGAGTTGGTGGCGGAGGTCGATTGACCCAGCCACCTGAATGAAAAAACGCCGCCGCCCATGTACCGAATCCGAACGCAATGAGTACAGGAGCCAGAAAAGACTGATCGCGCGCGCATTCATGGCGCGGCGGCGCGGGAAAACAGCTCAGCCGTTTGGCTCCTTCCCCTTCTGGGCGAAAGCGGGGGAAGGAGCAAGGCCGTCAAAACTTCACATTCAGCCTGGCCCACAGGGTGCGCCCCGGTTCGTTCACGCCGGTGTCGGCTGCAAAACCGAGGTTCGCGTTGCCGGCGGTGTTCAGGTGCTCGCTGTAGGTTTTGTTGAACACGTTGTCGATGCCGAAAACCAGTTTGGCCTGTTTGGTGAAGGCGTAGCTGGCGCTCAGCGACAGGGTGCCGAAGCCGGCGCTGGGGCCGAAGTCCTTGCCGACCACGTTGCCCTGATTCAGCGCGACGCGGCCCTGCCGCATCGCCAGCCGCCATTGCGCCAGCGCCGACCACGGGCCGTTGTCGTAGGCGGCGGTCAGGCGCGCTTGCAGCGGCGGCATCTGCGGCAGCGCGCGGTGGTCGGTGTCGTTGCGGCCCCAGGCATATGCCAGCGTCCCGCTCAGGCGCAACCGCGGCGCGAGCCGGTAAGACGCGCCCAACTCGCCGCCGGCGATCGAGGCGTTGATGTTGCGCTCTCCGGTAGACATCGATGCGTAGTCGAACAGGATGAAGTCGCTCACATGGCCGGCGTAGCCCGAAGCCCAGAGTTCGATCTGCTTCGTTTTGTAGCGCGCGCCGAAATCGATTTGCGTGGTCTTTTCGGGCTTGATGCCCTGAAAGGCGTTGACCGATCCCGCCGGCCCCTGATTGGCCGAGAACAGTTCCCAATAGTCCGGAAAGCGTTCGACGTGGCCGATGCCCACATACCAGGTGGCCGCAACCGCGCTCAAGTCCTGCTCGTAGCGCACGAAGCCGCTGGGCAGTGTTTTGTCGCGGCGCTGCTCAAAGGTGGCGCTGGTCTGCCGCCAGTCCCTGGCCGAGGCCCAGTCCAGCCGCGCGCCGCCGATGACGCGGCTCTGCTGCGTGGCGCGCCAGGTGGCTTCGGCGAACACGCCGGTGTTGCCGAGCGTGGCGTCCCTGGCCCACGGGTTGTCGCGGTAGGAATTCATGGCGGTGCCGCTGCGCACGCGGTGGCGGCTGGCCTGCGCGTCCAGGCCCGTGAGCAGATCGACATCGGCGCCCAGGCCCCAGGTTCCCGCCAGCCGCCCGCCCCAAGTGGCGCGGTTGTCAGCCGAGGCCATGCCGCCGCCCATTGCACCCATGCCGCCGCCGCCCATGCCGCTACCCATTGCGGGCGGCGCGCGCAAGGTGAAGTTGTCCATCACCATATCGGCGTCGTTGTGGTAGAGCTGCGCTTCCACTTTTTTCAGCGCGCCGCCGAGGTTGTCTTTGATGAAGCGCGCGCCGAACGTCTGGCGCTTGAGTTCGGTGGCGTCCATGCTCCGGCCCGCGTATTGCACCTGTCCGTTGCCGCCGCCCGCCGTCAGCTCGAAGCGCGTGTCGGCGTCGGGTGTGAAGCCCAGCGTCAGATCGGTATTCCATTTTTCGTAGGCCGAGGCAATGCGGTTGCCGCCGCCGTCCTTGTAGCTGCCCGAATGCACGCGGTTGGCGGTGACGCGGGCGAAGAACTTTTCATTGCCCGCGGTCAGGTCGGCGGCGGCGTCGTTGCGGTCGAACGAGCCGCCGCCCAGGCTGCCGTCGAAGCGCAGGCCCGGCGCGCTGAAGCCGGGCGTTTCGCGCTCGAAGCGTATGGTGCCCGCCGACGCGCCCGGCCCCCAGGCCACGGTCTGCGGCCCCTTGATGACCGTCACCGCGTCGAAGCTCTCCGGCGAGATGTAGCTGCTGGGCGAGTCCATGCGGCCCGGGCAGGCGCCGATGATCGACGCGCCATCGTTCAAGATGTTCAGGCGCGAGCCGAACATGCCGCGCAGCACCGGATCACCGTTGGCGCCGCCGCTGCGCACGGCTGAAAAGCCGGGAATGTTCTTCAGGTACTGCGCGCCATCGCCCGCTGGTTGCAGGGCATCCTGCGCCTTGGGGTCGGCCACCACGGACAGGGGCGGCGGCAGCTCGGACGTGGCCGTCACCGTCACGGTGTCGAGCGCCGGAACGCTGAACCCGGCTTGCGATGCGGGCTGCGGCTGGGCTTGCGACAGGGTTTGCGCGCGCGCCGGCCAGGCCGCCAGCAGCGCCAGCATCAGCGCCGTCAGCGCGGGCTGGGACGAAATGTGTTTGTGCATGATCGTTGGATTCCAAAAAGAGGGACGGACGCGGCCAGCGCCCCAAGCCCGTGCGCGCACCGAGCGCAATGCGCTCATGCGGCGGACCAATGAGAAAAGGCGGGGGAAAAACTCAGGCCCGCGCGAACGGCGGCGCCTGCGGGCTGTGCGGCTGACGCCAGGCCCGCAGCGCGGGCATGGCAATGTCCGCCGCCGGTTCTGGCGCGGCGGGCAACGGCGCGGCCAGTGCAAAGGCCGGCGGCGCGGCGGGCGGGCCGGGCGAGTGACGCGCCAGCGTGCAATAGCCGCAGGCGTCGTCCTCGTCCCCGTCCGCGCCCTGGTGATGAACCGGCCATTGCGGCGGCGGCGCATCGACCAGCGTCATGCCATGCTCGCCGCAGACCTCGATCTGCCCGGCTGCCCGCGCCGTTGCTGCCAGCCAGCGCGACACCGTCGGCATGACCGCGCTCAGACACATGGCGCACAGCGCCAGCCAGAGCAGTTTCTTGCGCAGCCGCGAGGACGAGAAAATGAACATGATGCTCAAACCGGGCATTGATTATCGCGTAACAAACGCAGCACACGTCACTGCCTTGCGCCGTGCCGCTACCATCTTCAACACCTGAACCTTCCGGCAAGAAACCCCGTCATGTTCGTCCCCGCGCCCCGCGCCACCGATGCCCTGCTCGCCATCGACCTGCAAAACGATTTCATGCCCGGCGGCGCGCTGGCCGTGGCGCGCGGCGACGAAGTGCCGCCCATCGTCAACCGCCTGGCGCAGGCGTTCGATCATGTCGTGCTCACGCAGGACTGGCACCCGGCGGGCCATATCTCGTTTGCCGCCAGCCACCCCGGACGTCAGCCGTTCGAGAACATCACGCTGCCCTACGGCGCGCAAACCCTGTGGCCCGTGCATTGCGTGCAGGGCAGCCCCGGCGCAGCGCTGCACGCCGGCCTGGCGCCAACCCTCCACCGCGCCCGCGCCATCGTCCGCAAAGGCCAGCGCCCGGCGCTGGACAGCTACTCGGCCTTCGTCGAGGCCGATCGCAAAACCCCCACCGGGCTGGCCGGCTACCTGCGCGAATTGGGCGTCACGCGAGTTTTTTGCTGTGGCCTAGCGACCGATTACTGCGTCGCCTGGTCGGCCCTGGATGCACGCGCGGCGGGCTTTGAAGTGGCCCTGATCGACGACGCCTGCCGCG
>WRJY01000070.1 GCA_009778355.1 Desulfovibrionaceae bacterium
GGCGGCCTGCGCGCCAGCATGGGCTACTGCGGCTGCGCCACCATCGACGACATGCGCGCGCAGGCCGAGTTCGTCGAAATCACCGCCGCCGGTATCCGCGAATCGCACGTGCACGACGTGCAGATCACCAAGGAAGCGCCGAATTACCGGGCGGATCAATAAACTGCCCTGATCGCAGTGGCCGACGGCTTGCTGACGATGAATTCCCCCCAGCACAGCGATGTCGTGATTGCCGGCGGCGGCATTGGCGCCATCGTCACGGCCTTGCAGTTGCTGGACTGCGGCTTGCGCGTCACGCTGGCCGAGCGCGGTGGGCGCGATCGCTTCGGCGGGCTGGCCAACGAGGCTTTTGGCGGCATGTTGTTTGCCGGCACGCCGGTCCAGCGCCGCAACCGCATCGCCGACAGCCCCGAGCTGCTGGCCCGCGACTGGTTTCATGCCGCTGAATTCGGCGCTGACGAAGTCTGGCCGAAGAAGTGGGCCACGGCCTATATCGAACGCTGCGTGCCCGAAGTGCATGACTGGCTGCGCGGGCGCGGCCTGAAGTTCTTTCCGGTCGTGCACTGGGTCGAGCGCGGCGACTTCGGGCCTGGCAATAGCGTGCCGCGCTACCACCTGTTGTGGGGCACCGGCTGGCACCTGGCCCAGACCCTGATCCGGCAACTGGAGCAACACCCGGCGCGCGCCAGGCTGACGCTGCTGTTTCAGCACCAGGTGACCGACCTGATTCATGAACAGGGGCGGGTGGCCGGCCTGCGCTGTCTGCACGACGGGCGCGAGGTGCAACTGCGCGCCGACGCCACGGTCATCGCCGCCGGCGGCATCAACGGCAACCTGGCCAGGGTGCGCGAAGTCTGGGACCGCGACTGTTATGGCGAGCCGCCGGCGCTGCTGCTCAACGGCTCCGATCCGCACAGCGATGGCGCCCTGCACGACCGCGCGGCCCTCATCGGCGCTCGCGTGGTCCGGCTGGGGCAGATGTGGAACTACGCCTCGGGCGTGCGCCACCCCGAGCCGCGGTATCCCGATCACGGCCTGTCGCTGATTGCGCCGCGCTCCGCGCTGTGGATGGATGGCCATGGCCGCCGCGTCGGCCCCGATCCGATGATCTCCGGCTTTGACACCCATCGCCTGTGCCAGCGCATGGGCCGCCTGCCCGGGCAATACGGCTGGCTGCTGATGAACCGCAAGATATTCCTGCGCGAAATGTCGGTATCCGGCTCGCACATCAACCCGCATTTCCGCGACCGCCACTTGGTGCGCGCCATTGCCGAGGTCATGCTGGGCAACGCCCGGCTGTACGACTACCTGACGCAAGGCTGCCCCGATGTGGTTACGGCGGCGATCCTGCCCGAACTGGCGCAAAAGATGCAGCAGGTGGCGCCGGACGTGGCCGTGGACCTGGCCGGTATGCAGGCCGACATCGCCGCCTACGACGGCCAGATTGCCCGCGGCGCCGCTTTTCATGACGACGACCAACTGCGCCGCATCGCCCAATTGCGCCTGTGGCGCGGCGACCGGGCGCGCACCCTGCGCTTTCAGCCCATCGTGGACAGCGGCGCCATGCCGCTGGTGGCGGTGCGCGTCATGCTGCTGTCGCGCAAAAGCATGGGCGGCATGGAAACCGACCTGCATTCGCGCGTACTGGGACAGGACGGCCAGCCGCTGCCGGGGCTGTATGCCGTCGGCGAGGCTTGCGGATTCGGCGGCGGCGGCATTGCCGGCCGCCGTTCGCTGGAAGGCACGTTTCTGTCCTGCGCCATTTTCAATGGCCGGGTGGCCGCACGCGCCATTGCGGGCCGGGCGGACCCGTTGGTATCATGAAACCTCAGTAAACAACGAGTGGCCTCAACCATGAGTACCGGCGCCCAAGCCCTGCTCCGCACGCTGCTCGACGCTGGCGTCGACACCTGCTTTACCAATCCCGGCACCTCGGAAATGCACTTTGTCGCGGCGCTGGACGGCGCGCCGGACATGCGCGCCGTGCTGACCCTGTTTGAAGGCGTGGCCACCGGCGCCGCCGATGGCTACGCGCGCATGGCCGGCAAGCCCGCCGCCACGCTGCTGCATCTGGGCTGCGGCCTGGGCAACGGCCTGGCGAACCTGCACAACGCCCGCAAGGGCAAGACGCCGGTGGTCAACATCGTCGGCGACCACGCCACCACGCACGCGCGGTACGACGCGCCCTTGCAGTCCGACATCGAAACCGTCGCCCGCAACGTATCGACTTGGGTGCGCACCGCGCAAAGCGCCGAAACACTGAGCCGCGACGCCGCCGAGGCGGTGGCCGCCGCCGTGGGGCCGCCGGGCAGCGTGGCGACGCTGATCGTGCCCGCCGATGTGTCCTGGAACACCGGCGCGCAGCCCTGTCAGAGCCTGCCCTTGGCCGCCGCGCCACCGGCGGACGGCAAGGCCATCGAAGCCGCCGCCGGCGCGCTGCGCCAGCGGGGCAAGGCGGCCATCCTGCTGGGCGGCCGGGCGCTGCGCGAACCGGCGCTGATGGCCGCGGCCCGCATTGCCGCCGCCACCGGGGCCAAACTGCTGGCCGAGGTTTTCCCCGCCCGCATGGAACGCGGCGCCGGCTTGCCCGCGCCGGAGCGCATCGCTTATCTGGCCGAATTGGCCTCGGTGCAACTGGCTGGGCTGGACTGTCTCCTTCTCGTCGATGCCAAGGCGCCGGTTTCGTTTTTCGCCTATCCGGGCAAGAAGAGCTACCTGGCGCCCAAAGGCTGCCGCGTCATCGAACTGGTCAGCCCGGCCCAGGATGCCGCGGGCACGCTCGATCAACTGGCAAGCCTGCTCGATGCCCCCGGCGCGCCCGGCAAGCTCTTGCAGCCGCCGGCCCAGCCCGATCTGCCCGAGGGCCGCCTGACCGCCGACAAGGTCTGCCAGGCCATCGGCGCCCTGCTGCCCGAAAACGCCATCATCTCCGACGAGGCCCAGACCTCCGGCGTGACGCTGCCCGCCTTCACCGCCGGCGCGCCCCGTCATGACCTGCTCACGCTCACCGGCGGCGCCATCGGCCAGGGCCTGCCGGTGGCCATCGGCGCGGCGCTGGCTTGCCCGCAACGCAAGGTATTCGCGCTGGCGGGCGACGGCTCGGCCATGTACACCATCCAGGCGCTGTGGACCATGGCGCGCGAGCGGCTGGACATCATCGTCATCGTCTTCAACAACCGCGCCTACGCCATCCTGAACATGGAACTGGAGCGCACCGGCAGCGGGCAGCCCGGCCCGGCGGCGCGCGCGCAAATGGACCTCGCCAACCCCGCCATCGACTTCGTGGCCCTGGGCCAGGGCATGGGCGTGCGCTCGGCGCGCGCCGAAACCTGCGACCAATTCATCCAGGCATTGCAAGACGCCATCGACAGCCCCGGCCCGCACCTCATCGAGACCGTGGTGCCCAACGCCTTCACCGGCTTCAAGCTCAAAGCCCTGCCGCACGCCCTCGATGCCCTGAAAATTCTTCCCGGCCCACTGGCGCGGGCCATCAAGCGCAAGATCGCGCCTTGATCCTAAAAACGGCAGTTGAGCGCTTATTTACCCTCGTAACCTCTTATGAACACAGAGGTTTTTGACTTAGCTCGACCTCACCTTTGGGTGAGCTCGCTATGCACCCGCCAGCGCCGCGCTCGACGCGCCATGCGGCGTTGCTCGTCCTTGCAGGCACGAGCCTGCCGCGTC
>WRJY01000071.1 GCA_009778355.1 Desulfovibrionaceae bacterium
CGGGCCTTGTGCCCGCCCGCGCAACCTGCTGTGATCGATTGAAACGCAGACGGACGGGCACAAGGCCCGCCCCTACAGGCGTTTATGCCGAAGAGAAGGAAGAAAACCGTCTGTTAGAGAGGTTCCGGGGTAGGGTCAACCTTTGGCGTACCGCGCGGCGATCCGTTCGAGCGCGACAGGCTTGATGCGCGGGGCCGTTCCGGCGCAGCCGAAGGCCTCGAAACGGGCGGCGCAGATGCCGCGCGCGGCCTTTTTCGCGGCAGCAAACGCCTTGCGCGGATCGAACTCGGAAGGTTGTTCGGCAAAGAGCTGGCGCATGGCGCCGGTCATTGCCAGGCGGATGTCGGTGTCGATATTGACCTTGCGCACGCCGCTGCGGATGCCGCGCTGGATTTCTTCCACCGGCACGCCGTAGGTTTCCTTGATGTCGCCGCCGTAGCGCCGGATGATGACCAGCCATTCCTGCGGCACCGAGGACGATCCGTGCATCACCAGATGCGTGTCGGGAATGCGCGCATGAATCTGCGCGATGCGGTCGATGGCCAGAATGTCGCCGCTGGGCTTGCGGGTGAATTTGTAGGCGCCGTGCGAGGTGCCGATGGCGATGGCCAGCGCATCGACGCCGGTGCGCTCGACGAAATCCCTGGCCTGCTCGGGGTCGGTGAGCAGCATGTCGCGCGAGAGCTTGCCTTGCGCGCCGACGCCGTCTTCCTCGCCCGCTTCGCCGGTTTCCAGCGAGCCCAGGCAGCCCAGTTCACCCTCCACCGACACGCCCACCGCGTGCGCCATCTCGCAGACCGTGCGCGTGACGCGCAGGTTGTAGTCGTAGCTGGCGGGGGTTTTCATGTCTTCCTCGAGCGAGCCATCCATCATCACGCTGGAAAAACCCGAGCGGATCGACATTTGGCACGCAGCGGGGCTGTTGCCGTGATCCTGGTGCAGCACCACCGGAATGTCGGGGTGCGCCTCGACAGCGGCCAGCACCATGTGGCGCAGATACTGCTCGCCCGCGTACTTGCGCGCGCCGGCGGAGGCTTGCAGGATCACCGGGCTTTGCGTGTCCTCGGCGGCCTCCATGATGGCCTGGATCTGCTCCAGGTTGTTGACGTTGAACGCCGGCACGCCGTAGCCGTGCTCGGCGGCGTGATCGAGCAACTGGCGCAGTGAGATGAGGGCCATGAAAGTGTCTCCTGTTGAAATACGCGCACGCTCTTGCAGCTCCTGCGCTGCAAGGGCGCGCGATCATATCACCGGCACAGGAAACCGGCGCGAATGGCCGCGCCGCGCAACCGCGAACGGCCCCTCAACGCGCCTGCCGGAGCGCGTCAGGGATTCACTCTCGAAAACGGCGCTTTGCGCCCATGCTGTTCAGACAGAAACCTGGCCCCCGCTCGGGCCTGTCAAAGCCCTGCGCAGCATTTAGACTTCGCCAGGTGCGAACGGAGGGATGGCTTCTTGACTGAGCGCGCTTTAGGCCGTTTCGCCGTACACGGAAACGGTGATCTCGGCGCTGACGTCGGTGTGCAGCGCAATTTGCACGGTGGTGTCGCCCACGGTCTTGATCGGGCCGACGGGCAGGCGCACTTGCGACTTGTGCACGTCGAAGCCCTGCTTTTTCAGCTCGTCGGCGATGTCGTGGTTGGTGACCGAGCCGAACAGGCGACCATCGACACCGGCTTTCTGGGTCAGCTTGATGGTCTGGCCGTTGAGCTTTTCGCCCACGGCCTGCGCGGCGGCGTGCTTGTCGGCGGCCTGCTTTTCAAGCTCGGCGCGGCGCGCCTCGAACTCGGCCTTGGCCGCTTCGGTGGCCCGGCGGGCGCGGCCCGCTGGAATCAGGAAGTTGCGGGCGTAGCCGTCCTTGACCTTGACGATTTCACCCAAATTGCCCAGGTTGAGCACCTTGTCCAGAAGAATGACTTGCATGGCGGCTTTCCTCCTTCAGATCTTGTGCTGGTCGGTATAGGGCAGCAGCGCCAGAAAGCGCGCGCGCTTGATGGCGACGCTGAGCTGGCGCTGGTAGATGGCGCGGGTGCCCGTCAGGCGCGCCGGCACGATCTTGCCGTTTTCGCCGATGAAGTCGCGCAGGGTATCGATGTCCTTGTAGTCGATCTCTTCCACCCCCGCCACCGTGAAGCGGCAGAAACGCTTGCGCTTGAACAGCAGCGACTGAGTGTTGCGCTTGGGACGTTTGTCCTTGTTGAATTTCTTGAACGTGGCCATTTAAGAGCCTCCTTGAAACTGATCTTGCTGAAAATCCTGGATGTGGAACACCACTGTTTTGGCGTTGCGCGGGCTGGCCAGAAAGCCGGTAAAGCGCCACAGCGAACCGACCGCCTGTTTGCCGAGCCGCTCGGCAACGGCGCCCAGCGCCACCGCCTTGAGCGCCGCCTTGGCCTGCCGGGGCTGGCCCGCCTCTTGCACCGTGGACTCGTGTTCGAGCCGCAGATCGAGGGCAGGCAAACCGGCTGGCGTGTGGCGCGGCGCGCCCAGCTCGACGATGCGGGCCGTCAGGCAAAGCGCGTTGGCCCCGCCCGGCGGCAACTGCGCGCTGGCCGTCAGTGGCTGGCCTCCGCCTGCTGGGCCTTGCGGGCCTCTTCGCGCTCGACGGTTTTCATCATCGAGGACGGACCGGTGTCGGCCTTCTTCTTCTGCACCGTCAGGTGGCGCAGCACGGCGTCGTTGAACTTGAAGGCGTGTTCCAACTCGTCCATCACGGCCTGGTCGGCCTCGATGTTCAGGCACAGGTAATGGGCCTTGACGAGCTTGTCGATCTGGTAGGCCAGTTGGCGGCGGCCCCAGTCTTCCTCCCGATGGATCTTGCCGCCGCCGGCGGTGATCATGCTCTTGTAGCGCTCCAGCATGGCCGGAACCTGCTCGCTTTGATCCGGGTGGATCAACACAATGATTTCATAGTGACGCATAGCTCTCCTTGTGGATGAAGGGGCTTCGGGCAAGCCCAAAGCAAAAGCCGCCCCCGGCGTCAGATCGGGGTGCGGCAAGGAAACTTGTAATTGTAGCCGATCCGTGACCAAACCACATCTTTCGGGGTGCGATTCAAAGTGATGTGATCTCTCAAGCGGCGTAGCGGATGTCGCTGGAGCAGGGCCTGAGCATTGAGCAGACAGCGGCGGCTATCGGCCGCTCGGTGGGGGCCACATGCACCATGCGCACACGCTTCATGGCCATGCGCGAAGGCCGTCGTCGGCTGCACGACGCAAAAGCAAGTCGCGCAATCGCGCCAAGGCATCGCTACAAGAAGAAGCGCGCGTGCTCGATGAAGTCATGAGCGGGGCTCGGATGCTCATTTTTAGCCTCTGCTGAGGTCAGCAAGACTCGGCTGGAGGGTTTTGAACATGATCCCTAAAGAAAAACAAAAAGCCCTCACGCACCCGACCACAGGCCGGGGTCGTGAGGGCTTTGTCGTTGACGGACTTCAGGCGCGGGTCACCTTTGTCTTGCTTTGCGGCCCTCGGTTCCTACCTGTCGCATCCCGGACGATTGGATAGACAATAAACGCTATCCGCTGTTCATGGCGCGCTCGGTGCTGCAAGCGTTGCTTGAACAGTTGCAACACTGATGGAATCCATGGTCATGCACATTCATCTGCACAAAAACGCCCGCACCACACCCGCCATCCGCGCCGAGATCGCCGCCAGCAGTGACAGCGTCGCCACCTTGGCTGCGCGCTACC
>WRJY01000072.1 GCA_009778355.1 Desulfovibrionaceae bacterium
GCCGGCCTGGAGCCAAGCAAACACTTCCCGCCCATCACCGAAGACCGCCCCGCCCGCAAAAACGCCAAGCCCGGCGCGCGCGGCAACGCATTCCGGCCTGGCCCGCGCGGCGGCGCAGGCAAACCCGGCCCGCACGGCAGCGGCTTTGGCGCGCCCAGGCGCGGCGCCGAACCACGTGGCCCTCGGCAAATCGGCGGCGGCTTCAAGCCCGAATTCACCCCCGATCGCCGCCGCCCTCACAGCGCCGCCCGGCCTGAATTTGCCGAAGCCGCCCCGCGCGCCCGCGCGCGCGCCGATGCACGATCCGCCCCCCGCTCCGCCGCCCGCCCCGAATCTCGCCCGCCAGCCCGTCCCGCCGCCCGCGCCGCAACGCCGCGCGCCAAGCCGTACACGCCGGGGCGTTCGGCGCGCGGTACATGACGCGCGAACGGCTCAGGAGACCAACTCGGTGTCTTGCGCGGCGATGCGCACGGTTTCCGGCGCTGCCGAGCGGGGGCTTGCGCTGAGTGCTTGGCGTACTTCGTCCAGGCCGAGCGGACGGTCCGCGATCAACAGCGCATCGCGCGCCTGTGTCGAGGCGTCGGGCCGCGCCAGCGGATTGCGCGGCGCCAGGCGCGTGCGCACCAGCGCGTCGGCGAGCAACAGGCGGCGCGCATCGACGCCGTCCTGCACACCTTCCCATGCCATCGTGATGGCGGCGCTGGCGTAATACAACGCGGTAGTGGCGCGGCGCACGTCGGGGCTTTGCTGGGGTTCATGGGCGATGGCTTCAGCCAACGCAATTGCGTCGTCGATTCCTTTTTGCAGCGCAGCGCGCAGCGGCGCGGGAATGCGCGGGGATGCCTGCTCCAGCCGCGCGAGCAGCAATGTGCGCAGCGCGTGGTGCGCGGCGTTCTTGCGCACCGCGCGCTGGATGGCATCGAGCGCGTTGATGTTGCTGGTGCCTTCCCACAACACGCCGATGTGGGCATCGCGCACCAGGCGCGCGTTGGCGAAGTCCTCGATGTAGCCATTGCCGCCGCGTACTTCCAGCGCGCCAGTCGCCACGGTGATGTTGTCGCGGCAAGTGCGGAATTTGACGAGCGGCGTGAGCAGGCGCAGCGCATCGCGCGCGGCGGTGTCGCCCTGGTAGCTTTGGCGCATTACTTCGGCGGTGGTCATCACCATCGACAGCGCGGCTTCGGTAGGCGCCATCAGCTTGAGGAGTTGGCGTTGCAGCAACGGGTAACCGATCACCGCCTGGCCGAAGGCGTTGCGGTAGCGCGCAGCGAGCATGGCTTCATTGAGGCAACGGCGCATCATTGCCGCCGCGCGCACCGCATGTGACAGGCGTGAGAGGTTGACTTGCTCCAGCATTTGCTTGAGGCCCTGGTCGATGCGGCCCACGAGGTAGGCCAGCGCGCCATCGAGGCGGATCTCGCCGCTGGCCATCGAACGGGTGCCGAGCTTGTCTTTCAGGCGCACGATGCGGTAGCTGTTGCGGCTGCCGTCCTCCAGCCGGCGCGGCAGCGCGAACAGCGCCAGGCCCTTGGTGCCGCCCGCCGCGCCTTCCGGGCGTGCGAGGATCAGCGCCACGTCGGCGTCGGTGTGCGAGGAGAACCACTTCTCGCCGTAGAGCCGCCATTGACCATCGACCTGGCGCGCCACGGTTTCAACCTGGCCGACATCGGAGCCGCCGGCCTTTTCGGTCATGAACTGTGTGCCTTTCCACAACGTGTCCATGCTGCTGCTGAGCATGCGCGGCAGCAGCTTGTCTTGCAACTCGGGACTGCCGTACTTGCGGATCAGGTGCACCGAGGTGTCAGAGACGCTGATCGGGCACATCTGCCCGAATTCCGATTGCACGAACAGGTACTGGAAGGCGTACTTGGCCAGCGGCGACAGCGGCGCGTCGCAACCGAGCACGCCAGCGCGGTGGCTCATGGCGTGAAACTGGAAGTCACCGAAGGCGATGTGTTCCATCTCCTGGTAGGCGGGGTGGTATTCGATCCAGTCTTCGTCCTCGCCCCAGCGGGTGCGCGGGTGCAGCACGGGCGGGTTTTTGTCGGCAACGGTGGCGAGCGTATTCAGCCGCCCGCCCGCGAGCTGGCCGAGGCGCTCGAAGTGCGGCTGTAGCGCCCGGCGTTCGCTTTCGGGCAGATAGAGCCGCAACAGGTCTTGCAGGCTGCGGTCGATGGCGTAAAAGTCCAGGCCGGCGCAGTCGGGTGCAAGGTGTTGCGAGCTTTGCGTTGAAGTCTCGGGGCGGGGACGGACGTATTCGTCGTAGTTGGCTTGAAAAGACATGGGGACCTCCATGAAGAACGGATGGGAAAACGAATGGAGCGGCGATCCTTCAGATCACGCCGGCCGCGCGCAGACGCGCGCGCTCCTCGACCGGGATTTCAAGTTGCTGCGCAAGCACCTCGTCGGTGTGCTCGCTGAGCACGGGTGGGCCAATCGGGTAGTCCAGCGGCGTTTCGGAAAAGCGCATCGGGCTGGCGATGCCTGGAAAGCTGCCGCCGGACAGCGGCACCTGCACCTGGATGCCGCGTGCGCACACATGCGGATCGGCGAAGGCTTGGCTGAAATCGTTGATCGGCGCGCAGGGCACGCCAGCGGCCTCCAGGCGCGCGAGCCAGTTCGCGGTGGTGTCGCCACGCATGATGTCGATGAGCATCGGCAGCAGCGCGTCGCGGTTCGTCAATCGTCCAGAAACCTTGGCAAAGCGCGGATCGGCGCTCAATTCGGGCCGGCCGATGACCTGGCAGTAGGCGGAAAACAAGCCATCGTTGCCCACGGCCAGCACCATTCGGCCATCGCGCGTGTCGAACACCTGGTAGGGCACCGCGTTGGGGTGCGCGTTGCCGTAGCGCCGCGGCATTTTTCCCGATACCAGATAGTTCACCGCCTGGTTGCTGTTGAAAGCCATTGCGCAGTCGAGCAGCGCCACGTCGATGTACTGGCCGCGCCCGCTGCGATCGCGCCAAAGCAGCGCGGCGGTGATTGCCAGACTCGCGTACATGCCGGTGGTGATGTCGGCCACCGCAATGCCCACTTTCTGCGGGCCGCCGCCGGGCAGATCGTCACGCTCGCCGGTGATGCTCATGAGCCCGCCCATGGCTTGGAACACGAAGTCGTAGCCGGGGCGGTGGCTGTAGGGTCCGCTTTGACCGAAACCGGTGATCGAGCAGTAGACCAGGCGCGGGTTGATCGCTTTCAGGTCGTCATAGGCCAGACCGTAGCGCGCCAGCGTGCCCACTTTGTAGTTTTCCACCAGCACGTCGCTGCGTTGTGCGAGACGGCGGATCAGCGCCTGCCCCTGCGGATGCGTCAGGTCGATGGTGATCGATTTTTTGCCGCGATTGGCAGAGCCGTAGTAGGCCGAGTCCCGGCGTCCGGTGTGTTCGCCGTCGGGCAGCCAGGGCGGGCCCCAGCCGCGAGTTTCATCGCCCATGCCGGGGCGCTCGACCTTGATGACTTTCGCGCCCAGGTCGGCAAGGTTCTGCGTGCACCATGGCCCCGCGAGCACGCGGCTGAGATCAAGTACGCGAATGTGCGACAGCGGCTTTTGGTCCGTCATGGGCGGTTCCTTATTCAACCTGAAAACGGCAGTTGGATGCGTCCGCCAGTGCCGTGATCGGCGTGCCAGGCAAGGCGCGAGGACGCGGCAGGCTCGTGCCTGCAAGAACGAGCAACGCCGCATGGCGCGTCGAGCGCGGCGC
>WRJY01000073.1 GCA_009778355.1 Desulfovibrionaceae bacterium
TAGCGTTCTCACCCAAATGGTGAGGTCGAGCCAAGTCAAAAACCTCGGTGTTCATAAGAGGTTACGAGGGCAAATAAGCGGTCAACTGCCGTTTTTAGGTTCAAGCATCGCAAGGCTTGTTCAGTGGCCGCGGCTCAGGCCCGGATTGCCCTCAGATGCCATTTGCTCGCAGCGCCCCTTTCCCCGGCTTGGGTTGCAACCGCTCGATGAGCACGTAACCCGGCGCGGCCAGCAGTATGCGCAGTTGGTTGGAGCGCAGCACGTGGCAGCTCGTGCAGATGGCAACGCCTACTGAACCACTCAATACCGCTACGCCGCCTGATACCTCACATCACTTTGAATCGCACCCCATGTACGGCCTGCCAACAAATTTCATGTTAGAATTCAAGGCTTCGCGCGGCTGTAGCTCAGTTGGATAGAGTACTTGGCTACGAACCAAGGGGTCGTGGGTTCGAATCCTGCCAGCCGCGCCAATAAAATCAAGGACTTAGCTCAGAAATGGGCTAAGTCCTTTTTCTATCTGCGTGACTTTTTCATTGTCCATCACAAGACTGAAACCACCGGCTTTGAGCCGGTCAGCTTTAGCCCGGATATTTCACGCCCCCCGATCCGCCGCTGATCCGGCGTGATGACGCGCGTTCAAGCGCCGCAAAGCTTCTTGAGTAGCCGCCGGTCAGAGGCTCGGATCGCCCGCAGGCGCCATCTGCTCGTACCTCCCCCACCCCGGCTTGGGTTGCGGGCCGTTTTGGTGTCATCGCGCCGGCCAGGCGCTGCTTGTCGCTTCAGGGTGAGCGCAACTGGCTGATGGCGTGCGCAAAGACCTGCGCGCTCGGCCAGTTGGAGGCCAAATACAGGCGTATGCGTCGCGTGTTGAGCGTGACCACCGCCGCCACCTTGAGCAGCTCGATGCGCAGCGTATCGACTTGGGCCGCAGCCAGCTCGGTGCCTTGCAAGGCCAGCGCGCGCAGCCGGTTCCATCGTGCGAACTCGGTAGCAATGACTCGCACGATGCTCCCATCTTCGGCGCTGGATTTCTTCGATGTTTTCCGTCAAATCTTGAAGTTTCTAATCCATTGGATTAGAATGCGGCATGGCCGAAACACTGCACGGCATTGCCGAGGATACCGACCTACATCCGCGTGGCCGACAAGCTGCTGAGCGCGAAAGAGCGCCAAGAGTTGATCGACTGCTTGGCCGAGCACCCCGAGGACGGGGATGTCATTGAAGGCACTGGCGGAGTTCGCAAGCTGCGCTGGCGTCGCGGAGGACAAGGCAAGAGCGGTGGAGTGCGCGTTATCTACTACTTCCACAGCGCCTTCATGCCGCTGTACCTGCTGACGCTCTTTGCGAAGGGCGACAAGTCCACCCTAACCAAGGCAGAGTGCAATGAGTTGGCCGGGTTGGTGGACGTACTGGTCAACATCTGGAAAGGACGCAAACCGTGAGCACCGCATTTGAAAGTATCCGGCAGGGGCTGCAAGAGGCCATTGCCCACGCCAAAGGCGACGAACGCGGCGTGCGCGTGCATCGCCCAAGAACCGTGGATGTGAAAGCCGTGCGCGCCAAGGTCGGCATGACGCAGGAGCAGTTCGCTTCCCGCTTTGGTTTTTCAACGGCAACCCTGCGGCACTGGGAACGCGGCGACCGCAACCCCCACGGACCGGCGCTGGTGCTTCTCAACGTGATCGAGCGCAACCCGCAAGCGGTGATTGAAGCGCTGGCCTGAGATGAATTTTGCGGAACAATTCTATTATTTTAATAGCAAACTATCGTTGTCCGGTGGTAGGCCGTGCAGGGCTCGAACCTGCGACCAAGGGATTATGAGTCCCCTGCTCTGACCAACTGAGCTAACGGCCCGCCGTAGCCGCTGATTCTAGGCGCTATCCAAACCTTTCGAGCAGTCTGCGCTTGTGTCGCGCATCTGAACGGTCTTGGCAACCACGGGGCAGCTCAGGCGTTGCCGGGCTTGCCTTGGCTGAGGGCGTTGCTGACCAGGCGGGCGGTGATGTCCACGATCTGAATCATGCGGTCGTAGGGCATTCGGGTAGGGCCGATCACGCCCAGGGTGCCGACCACCTGGCCGTCCGCTTCGTAGGGCGCGCTGACGACGGACAGCTCTTGCACCGGCACGATCTGGCTTTCGCCGCCGATGAAGATGCGCACGCCCTCGGCCTGGCTGGAAACGTCCAGCAGGCGGATCAATTGCGCCTTCTGCTCGAACAGTTGGAACGCGCGGCGCAACTGGTTCATGTCGCTGGAAAAGTCGCTGACCGCCAACAGGTTGCGCTCGCCCGAAATCACCACTTCGCCCTGCGCCTGGCTCATGGCGTCGGAGCTGACCTGTACGGCGGCCTGCATCAATTGGGCGATTTCGCCGCGCAGGTGCTCGACTTCCTGGTGCAGCCGCGCGCGCACCTGGTCGATGGCCATGCCGGAAAAATGCGCGTTCAGGTAGTTCGATGCCTCGACGAGTTCCGATGGCGAGTAGTCGGTTTCGGTGAACAGCACGCGGTTTTGCACGTCGCCGTCGGGCGCCACGATGATCAGCAGCAGGCGCCGCTCGGACAGCCGCAAGAACTCGATGTGGCGGAACACCGAGGTGCGCCGCGGCGCCATCACCACGCCGACGAATTGCGACAGGTTGGACAGCAGTTGCGCGGCGCTGGAGATGACTTTCTGCGGCTGCTCGGGCGACAGCGCGGGCGCGGCCAGTTCGCCCGGTTGAGCGGTCAGCATGGTGTCCACGAACAGGCGGTAGCCGCGCGCGGTGGGCACGCGGCCGGCGGAGGTGTGGGGGCTGGCGATCAGACCCATGTCCTCCAAGTCCGACATCACGTTGCGGATGGTGGCGGGCGACAAGTGCAGCCCGGGCGCGCGCGACAGGGTGCGCGAACCGACCGGCTGCCCATCGGCGATGTAACGCTCGATCAGCGTTTTGAGCAGCAGGCGCGCACGGTCATCGAGCATGGGCGGCGCGGCCAGCGCGCGTGGCGCCCGCCGGTTTGGTCATTTTCAGGTAACTAAAGCCTGTCATCATCGAGATCAACACACTCCTGCCGCGCGCCTTGATTCGGGGCCGGGTCATTATGATGTAATTTGCCGATGAGCCTGAAGTTCATGCACGTTGCCCTGGTTGGCAGATACACCGACGCCTTGGCCGGCGCGCCCGCCAGTTCCACGCGGGAGCTGATGGCCGACATTGGCCGCTTTTTGCAGGAGCAAGGCTGCCAGGTGCGTCTGGCCGAGCGTACCGCCCGCGCGCTCGATCTGGCCGCCTTTCCCACCTGGAGCGTGGCCGACATCGGCGCCGAGGCCGACTTGGCCGTGATCGTGGGCGGCGATGGCACCATGCTGGGCATTGGCCGCCATCTGGCGCGCCACGGCACGCCGCTGATCGGCATCAACCAGGGGCGGCTGGGCTTCATCACCGACATCCCGCTCGACGGCTACCGCGACGCCTTGCCCCGCATGTTGCACGGCGAGTACGAGGAAGACCACCGCAGCCTGATGCACGGCAAGCTGATGCGCGAGGGCGTCTGCGTGTTCGATGCCTACGCCATGAACGACGTGGTGGTCAACCGCGGCGCCTCGGCCAGCCTGGTGGAGTTGCGCGTCGAGGTCAATGGCCGTTTCGTCGCCAATCACCGGGCCGACGGCATCATCGTTGCCACGCCGACCGGATCGACCGCCTACGCGCTGTCGGCGGGCGGGCCGGTGCTGCACCCGCTGGTGCCGGCGTGGACGC
>WRJY01000074.1 GCA_009778355.1 Desulfovibrionaceae bacterium
GCCGCGCGCGCCGGCATTCCGCTGCAAGACATGGAGTTCTGGCAGTTCCACCCCACCGGCGTGGCCGGCGCGGGCGTGTTGCTGACCGAAGGCTGCCGCGGCGAAGGCGCGATTTTGCGCAACTCCAACGGCGAGCGCTTCATGGAGCGTTACGCGCCCACGCTCAAGGACCTGGCGCCGCGCGATTTCGTCTCGCGCTCCATGGACCAGGAAATCAAGGAAGGCCGCGGCTGCGGCCCCAACAAGGACTACATCCTGCTCGACATGACGCACCTGGGCGCCGGCACCATCGCCAAGCGCCTGCCCTCGGTGCTGGAAATCGGCCACAACTTCGCCAACGTGGACATCACCAGGGAGCCGATCCCGGTGGTGCCCACCATCCACTACCAGATGGGCGGCATCCCGACCAACCTGCACGGCCAGGTCTGCATGCCGATGCAGGGCGAGTACAACGCGCCCGTTCATGGCCTGTACGCGGTCGGCGAATGCTCCTGCGTCAGCGTGCACGGCGCCAACCGCCTGGGCACCAACTCGCTGCTCGACCTGCTGGTGTTCGGCAAATCGGCGGGCAACCACATCATCGCCACCCACTCCAGCGGCGCGCACAAGCCGCTGCCCGCCGGTGCGGCGGATTATTCGCTGGAGCGCCTGAGCCGCCTCGAAGCCGCCGGCAGCGGCGAATACGCGCAAAACATCGCCAATGACATCCGCGCCGCCATGCAAAGCCACGCCGGCGTGTTCCGCACGCAGGCCGGCATGGACGAAGGCGTGCAGAAAATCGCCGAGCTGCGCGAGCGCGTCCAGGGCCTGGGCCTGCACGACCATTCGCGCGTGTTCAACATGGCCCGGCAAGAGGCCCTGGAAGTGGACAACCTGATCGAAACCGCCCAGGCCACCATGGTCTCGGCGGCGGCCCGCAAGGAGTGCCGCGGCGCGCACACGGTGCTGGACTACGAGCGCCCGGCCGACGACCCGCGGGCCCCGCTGGGCCGCGACGACGTGAACTGGATGAAGCACACCCTGTGGTTCGCCCAGACCAACAGCCTGGCCTACAAGCCCGTGCGCACCCAGCCGCTGACGGTCGAAACCGTGGCGCCGAAAGTCCGTACTTTCTGATCGTCCCCCCGGCTCAAAGGAAACCAAGATGCAAAAACGCACCTTCAAGATTTACCGCTACGACCCGGACAAGGACGCCAAGCCGGCCATGCAGACGGTCGAAGTCGAACTCGAAGGCAACGAGCGCATGCTGCTGGACGCGCTCATCAAGCTCAAGGCCAAGGACCCGACGCTGTCGTTTCGCCGCTCGTGCCGCGAGGGCGTGTGCGGCTCCGACGCCATGAACATCAACGGCAAAAACGGCCTGGCGTGCCTGACCAATCTGCGCACGCTCAAGGACCCGATCGTGCTCAAGCCCCTGCCCGGCCTGCCCGTCATCCGCGATCTGATCGTGGACATGACGGACTTCTTCATGCAGTACCACTCGATCAAGCCCTACCTCATCAACGACACGCAGGCGCCGGCAAAAGAGCGCCTACAGTCGCCCGAGGAGCGCGAGGAACTCAACGGTCTGTACGAATGCATTCTGTGCGCCAGTTGCTCCACCAGTTGCCCCAGCTTCTGGTGGAACCCCGACAAGTTCGTCGGCCCCGCCGGCCTGCTGCAAGCCTACCGTTTCATCGCCGACAGCCGCGACCAGGCCACCGGCGAGCGGCTGGACAACCTCGAAGACCCGTACCGCCTGTTCCGCTGCCACACCATCATGAACTGCGTGGACGTGTGCCCCAAGGGGCTGAACCCCGCCAAGGCCATCGGCAAGATCAAGGAATTGATGACCCGGCGCGCCGTCTGACGGCGCGCCCGCAAGACCATCATGGAGACCCGGCGCATCGACGCTCATTGCCTGAGCAAGCTCAAATGGCGCTGCCGCCGCGGCATGTTGGAAAACGACCTGCTCATCGAGCGCTTTTTCCAGCGCCATGAAACGGCGCTCACCGAGCGTCACGCCGCCGCGCTGACGCTGCTGATGGATTTATCCGACCACGACCTGCTCGCCCTGCTGCTGCGGCGCACGGAGCCCGAAAACCAAATCGACACGCCCGGCGTGCGCGAAGTGCTCGACATGCTGCGGCCACCCCTTCATCCGCAACCGTCGGCGAGCCGCCCAGCCAATACCCGCGCGCCAGCCTGACACGCCCTCCTCGCCCGCCAACCCCTCAAGAAAGCAATCGTCATGAAACTCTCCGACAACAAAGCCACTCTGTCGTTTTCCGATGGCAGCCCCAGCGTCGAACTGCCGATGTACAAAGGCTCCGTCGGCCCGGACGTGATCGACATCCGCAAGCTTTACGGACAAACCGGCATGTTCACGTACGACCCCGGCTTCATGTCCACGGCGGCGTGCGAATCAACCATCACCTACATCGACGGCGACAAGGGCGAGTTGCTCTACCGCGGCTACCCCATCGACCAAGTGGCCGAGAAGTGCGATTACCTGGATACCTGTTATCTGCTGCTCAAGGGTGAACTGCCCAACAAGGAACAAAGCCGGGATTTCCACAAACTCGTGCTCAGCCACACCATGGTCAACGAGCAGATGATGTTCTTCCTGCGGGGCTTCAGGCGCGACGCGCACCCGATGGCGGTACTCACCGGCCTGGTGGGCGCGCTTTCGGCGTTCTACCATGCCGACATCCACGACGCCAGGCAACGCGACATCGCTGCCATTCAGCTTATCTCCAAGATGCCCACACTGGTCGCGCTGGCCTACAAGTACGGCATGGGCGAACCGTACATGTACCCGCAAAACCACCTCAGCTACGCGGGCAACTTCCTGCACATGATGTTCGGCACGCCGTGCGAGCAATACAAGGTCAACCCGGTGCTCGAACGCGCGCTGGACCGCATCTTCATCCTGCACGCCGACCACGAGCAAAACGCCTCCACCTCCACCGTGCGCCTGTGCGGCAGTTCCGGCACCAATCCGTTTGCCGCCATTGCGGCAGGCGTGGCCTGCCTGTGGGGCCCCGCCCACGGCGGCGCCAACGAGGCGGCGCTGAACATGCTCTACGACATCCAGAAGACTGGCGGCGTGGAGAAAATCGGCGAGTTCATCAAGCAGGTGAAAGACAAAAACTCCAACGTCAAGCTGATGGGCTTTGGTCACCGCGTTTACAAAAACTACGACCCGCGCGCCAAGCTGATGCAGGAAACCTGCAATGAAGTGCTGGGCGAACTCGGCCTGGGCAACGACCCGCTGTTCAAGCTGGCCAAGGCGTTGGAAAAAATCGCCCTGGAAGACGAGTATTTCGTCTCGCGCAAGCTCTACCCCAACGTGGACTTCTACTCCGGCATCGTGCAGCGCGCCATCGGCATTCCGGTGAACCTGTTCACCGGCATTTTCGCCCTGGCGCGCACCGTCGGCTGGATCGCGCAGCTCAACGAAATGCTGGCCGATCCCGAGTACAAAATCGGCCGCCCGCGCCAGCTCTACACCGGCTCGCCGCGCCGCGACATCCCCTGACCTGCTGGGGCCGCGCGCGGCCCCATCCGCACTGCCGTCAACCCGCCCCCGTGGCGGGTTTTTTGCTGAGTTCCAGCTTCGCCAAGCTAGGGCCCGCTCACACTATTTTCATGGTGCCCGCTGAAAACGCGGACGCGGCCTTGTTCGACGGGTAGCGCATGAAATTGGGGTCTTCACCAACTCCGGCATTGGTGCAAACCCCAACGATTGGGGCAAACACCAATTGGTGAAC
>WRJY01000075.1 GCA_009778355.1 Desulfovibrionaceae bacterium
CTCCTGAAAACAAATTTTTAATTTTCGCCTGAATCGCGCGGCAAGGAGAGTTTGGCGTTGAGCGTTGGGCGTTGGACGCTAAACGCTGAACGCTAAACGCTAAACGCTGAACGCTCAACGCTCAACGTTCACCCCCGGTAATACCGCGCCGGCACGAACGGCGTGGCCGACACCGTCATCGGCACCGGCTTGCCGCGCACGATGGCCAGCAGCTCGGCGCCGATGGCGGCGGCATCGGCGTTGACGTAGGCCAGGGCGATGGGCTGATCCAGCGTGGGCGAAAGCAGGCCGCTGGTGACCTGGCCGATGTGCTGGCCGTCCATGTTCTGAAGCGGCGCGGGTTCGCGCACCGGCACGCGCTCTTTGGCGATCAGGCCGACGCGCTGGCGCGTGACGGGTTGCACGCCGTCGAGCTGCGCCAGCACCCGCGCCGCGCCGGGAAAGCCGCCGGCGCGCGCGCCGCCGCTGCGCCGCGCTTTTTGAATGGCCCAGGTCAGCGCCGCCTCGACCGGCGTGGTGGTGGCGTCGATGTCGTTGCCGTACAGACACAGGCCGGCTTCCAGGCGCAGCGAATTGCGCGCGCCCAGGCCGATGGGCGCCACCTCGGGCTGCGCCAGCAGCGCGCGCGCCAGCGCCTCGGCGCGGGATGCGTGCACCGAAATCTCGAAGCCGTCCTCGCCGGTGTAGCCGCTGCGGGTGATGTACAAGTCCGCGCCTTGCCAGTCGAATGCGCCGCCGGTCATGAAGACCAGCTTGCCAACACCCGGCGTCAGGCGCTGAAGCGCATCGGCCGCCTTCGGGCCTTGCAGGGCCAGCAGCGCGCGCTCGGGCATCGGCGTGACCTGGCAGCGGTTGCCGATGCGCGCCTGCATGTGGGCGATGTCGCCAGCCTTGCAAGCGCCGTTGACGATGACCAGCAGGTGATCGCCGCGGTTGACGAACATCAGGTCGTCGATGATACCGCCCGCGTCGTTGAGCAGCAGGCCGTAGCGTTGGCGGTCGAGCCCCAGGCCGGACACGTCCATCGGCATCAGGCTTTCAAACGCGGCGGCGACCTGCGCTCCCGCCAGGCGCAACTGGCCCATGTGCGAGACATCGAACAGGCCCGCCGCGGCGCGCGTATGCCGGTGCTCGGCCATCAGCCCGCCGGGGTATTGCACCGGCATGGCGTAACCGGCAAAGGGCACCATGCGCGCGCCCAGTTCCAGGTGCAGCGCGTACAGCGGAGTTTTCAGAAGATCGTCGGACGGGGCGGACATACAGGCTCAGGGCTTCTCGTGCAAACGCCGGATGGCGATACGGACACGACACCAAGCGCCGCGCCGCGCAAACCCTGCTGTCCGCTTTACCTGAGAGATTCGGCGCCCGCCAGCCTTGGCGGCTGCGCGGGCCCTTGCCCCTTCGGTGGGCCGGCGGCATGGGCTGCGCGCCGGCCTCTCTCCAGCAGATGGGGGCGCGGCGTGCCGCGCCCGTTGCCAGTCCTTTTGCCTGAGCGTTCAGCCTTCGGCGGCGCCGCTGGGCGCTCTCTCCTGACGGGCGCCAAGTATATCGGGACGGCGGGGCGAGATATTTTTGGCGCGGATGGCGCTCGAGTTCGACAGTGCCAACGGGAAATCGTGGTCAACGGTTCTTCCACTGAATTGCTTGACAACCGCGAGGTGCGCAAGGCTTATCTTGGGGAGTACGCGGGCCTGCTGAGATCGTAAACAGGCTCCAAGGTCAGCGGGTCGGCACAAGCTTTTCGCGAGCGCCGCCACCATGATGGATTGCATTTCAACGAGAGGCGCAAATCTGTATGGACCGGACGACAGGCACCAAGGCAAATCCCGATCGGGGCGATCGCACCGCGCGCAGCGCGCACGCCGTGGGGCTGCACGAATGGCTGGCGCGGCGCGCCGCGCGCACGCCGGACAGGCCGGCGTTGAGCTGCGATGACACCCGCTGGACTTTTGGCCAGTTGCAGCAGCGCATCGAACGGCTGTCGGCGGTGTTGGCCGCTGGCGGGGTGGAAGCCGGGATGCGCGTGGGCTACCTCGGCTTCAACGATCCGATGCTGGTGGCGGCAATGTTCGCCACGTCGCGCCTTGGCGCGATCTTCGTGCCGCTGAACTTCCGCCTGAGCGGGCCTGAACTGGCCTACATCATCGGCGATGCCGGCATCCACACGCTGATTGCCGACGAAGCGCACGTCGCGGTGATCGATGGCGTGCGCGACAAGCTGGCCTGCGCGCGCTTCATCCACCGTGGCGCGGGAGCGCCGCTGTGGGAAGCGGCCGACGCGCTGATGGCGCAGGCGCTTGCCGCGCCGAAGGCGGCGCCCGCGTCGGCTGACGACGTTGCCGTCATCATGTACACCTCCGGCACCACCGGCCACCCCAAGGGAGCGATGCTGACGCATGGCATTTTCTGGGCCGACAACCTCAACGAGATACTGACATACGACATCGTTTCGACCGATGTCACGCTCAATTTCGCGCCGATGTTCCATGTGGGCGGGCTGCTGTGCAGCAGCCTGAGCACGGTGATGGCCGGTGGCCACCTGGTATTGCAACGCGGCTTCGACGCCGGGGAGGTGCTGGAGGCGCTGGTCAGGCACCGCGTGACGGCGACTTTCGGCGTTCCGGCGATGCTGCTCTTCATCAGCCAGCACCCGGATTTCGCGCACGCCGACCTGAGTTCGCTGCGGTTTTTTGCCGTCGGCGGCGCGCCCATGCCGGAACCGCTGCTGCGCCTGTATGCCGAGCGCGGCATACCGGTGATTCAGGGCTATGGGCTGACCGAAACGGCGGCGATGGTCACTGCCTTGAGTTCGGATCGCGCGGCCGAAAAACTCGGCTCCTGCGGCACCACGCCCCTGCTGACTGAAATCAAGATCATCGATGTGGCTGGCCAGACCATCACCACGCCCGGCGCGGCCGGTGAAGTGTGCGTGCGCGGCGCGAACGTGATCCATGGCTACTGGAACCTGCCGCAAGCCAGCGCGGATGCCTTTACCAGCGATGGCTGGTTTCGCACCGGCGATGTCGGCTATTGCGACGAAGAAGGCTTCCTCTATATCTGCGACCGCTTGAAGGACCTGGTCATCACGGGCGGCGAAAACGTCTATCCGGCGGAGGTCGAAAGCGTGCTCTACGACCACCCCGACATCGCCGAGGTGGCCGTCATCGGCGCCCCCGACGAGCGTTGGGGCGAGCACGTGGTGGCGGTGGTCGCGCTCCGCCCCGGGCGCACCATGACGCTGGAGGGCCTGCAAGCCTTTGCCGAGACGCGGCTGGCGCGCTACAAGCTGCCGCGAGAGTTGCGGCTGGTCGATGCGCTGCCCCGCAACCCCACCGGCAAGGTGCTCAAGGGCAAGCTGCGCGAACCAGTGTCCAGCGCGGTGGACTGAAGGCGCGGCGCGGCTGGTCTCGCCCACAGGATAATCCGGCCCCATGAACCAGCTAGACGCCCTCAAGCAATTCACCACGGTCGTGGCCGACACCGGCGACTTTCGCCAGATGGCGCAATTCCAGCCGCGCGACGCCACCACCAACCCCTCGCTGATTCTCAAGGCGGTGCAAAAACCGGAGTACGCGCCGCTGCTGGCCGAGACCGTGGCGCGGCATCGCGGCAAGCCACTGGACGAGGTGGTTGACCGCCTGCTGGTGCGCTTTGGCGTGGAAATTCTGTCCCTCGTCACGGGCCGCGTATCGACCGAGGTGGACGCGCGGCTGTCCTTCGACGAGGACGCCACCTACACCCGCGCCGAGCGCCT
>WRJY01000076.1 GCA_009778355.1 Desulfovibrionaceae bacterium
GGGGGGGGGGGGGGGGGGGGGGGGGCAAGCGTTTGATGGTGGCGCTGCTGGCCCCCATCCCAACCTTCCCCCAGAGGGGGAAGGGGCAAAACGCCCGCTTCCTTGCCGTCAGCCGCGACCGGAACCGAATGGCTCCAATGGCCGAGGAGCAGGCCGCGCCAGAGCGCCCGTGGCCGGGGTTCCCCTGGCCAGTGGGCGCGCCCCCTTGAGGGGGGAGGCGCAACAGCGCGAAGCGCGTGGAGCCTGGGGGTAGTTTCATTTCGCCAATCTGCGGATTACCTGCTGCACGATGTCGCTTTGCATGTTTTGGTAAAGCATCAGCGCCTCGGCTTCCTTGGACAGCGCGGCCGATTCGCTGTAGCTCTGGTCGATCTGGCGCAGGATTTCGGCCTCGGGCAGCAACTCGCGCCCGTCGGCGGCGCGCAGGCGGAACTTGAAGCGGATGCGCAACTGGAACTCGCGCACCTCGCCGGTGGCGGTGACGCTGACCACCGTGCGCTCGCGCGTCTCGCCGGCGCTCTCCAGCACGGCATCGGCATGGGCGGCGTCAGCGGCGATCTCGACGCGCCCGGTGCCTTCGAGCTGCCGCCGCAACTCGGTGGCCAGCGCGGTGGACGGCATCGCCAGCGCGATGCGCTTGAAACCAAAGTCCGGCGCTTGCCGCAGCGTGAAGCCGCACGCGCTCAAAAGCAGCGCCGCGCCAGCGGCGGCAAGCAGGCGGCGGCGCGCGCGCGCCGAACCATTCAGGCCATGCAGTTGCTTCATGTCAGTCAGCCACGATGTTGACCAACCGGCCCGGCACGACGATCACGCGCTTGACCGCGCCGGCGCCGGCATGCCTGGCAAACGCCTCGCTGGCGAGCGCGGCCTGCTCGATGGCGTCCTTGCCGGCGCCGGCGGGCACCGAAATGGCGCCGCGCAGCTTGCCGTTGATTTGCAGCATCAGTTCTATCTCGTCCTGCTTCAGCGCCTGCTCATCCACCTGGGGCCAGGGCGCGTCGAGCAATTGACCCTGCGCGTCGGCAAAACCAAGCGACTGCCACAGCACGTGGGCGATGTGCGGCGTGACCGGGTAGAGCACGCGCAGCAGCTTGGAAAAGCCCTCGGCCAGTACGGCATGGCCGCCGCGCGAACCGCCGTCATCAAAGGCTTCGAGCGCGTTGAGCATCTTCATCGCGCCCGACACCACGGTGTTGTACTGCAAGCGCCGGTAGTCGTAATCGACCTGGCCGAGCACGGTATGAATCTCGCGCCGCAGCGCCTTGGCGGCCTTGCCCAGTTCAATGCCGTACTGGGGCGCGGACTTTGCCAGCGACGCGGCGGCGGCCAGGTCTTGAACCGCCTCCATCCGCACGCCGAAGTTCCACACGCGGCGCAGGAAGCGGTAGCTGCCTTCCACCGCCGCGCCGTTCCACTCCAGCGTGGCCTCGGGCGGCGCGGTGAACATGGTGTACAGGCGGGCGGTGTCGGCGCCGTATTTTTCGATCAGCTCCTGCGGATCGACGCCGTTGTTCTTGGACTTGGACATGGTGCCCACGCCCTCGTAGTCCACCAGCGTGCCGGCGGGCAGGCCGCCCGCGGCATTGATCAGCCGCGCGCCCACTTGCTTGCCGTCGGCGTCGAGCACCGGCTCCACGTCGCTGGGCCAGAAGTACTCGATGCCGCCCTTGTCGGTGCGGCGCGAATAGATGTGGTTGAGCACCATGCCCTGCGTGAGCAGGCGGGTGAACGGCTCGTCGATGGCCACCAGCCCCAGATCGCGCATCACCTTGGTCCAGAAGCGCGCGTACAGCAGGTGCAGGATGGCGTGCTCGATGCCGCCGATGTACTGGTCCATCGGCATCCAGTACTTGGCGCCTTCGGCCACCATCGCCTGCCCGTTGCGGGGATCGCAATAACGCATGAAATACCAGGACGAATCGACGAAGGTGTCCATGGTGTCGGTCTCGCGCCGCGCCGGCTGGCCGCAGCAGGGGCAGTCCACCTTCAGGAAGGCCTGGCATTTGTTCAGCGGATTGCCGCTGCCGTCGGGCACCAGGTCTTGCGGCAGCACCACCGGCAGGTCTTTTTCGGGCACCGGCACCGCGCCGCAGGCGTCGCAGTGAATCATGGGAATGGGCGTGCCCCAATACCGCTGGCGCGAGATGCCCCAGTCGCGCAACCGCCAGGTGGTTTGCTTGCCGCCCAGGCCCTTGCCTTGCAGCGCATGGGCCACGGCGTCCACCGCGTCCTGGCGCGACAGGCCGCTGAAGCTGCCGGAGTTGATGGTGACGCCGCGCTGCTTGTCGGCGTACCAGTCGTGCCAGCGGGTGTAGTCGTAATGCTCGCCGTCCACGTGGACCACTTGCTGAATCGGCAAGCCGTACTTCAGCGCGAAGGCAAAGTCGCGCTCGTCGTGCGCCGGCACGCCCATCACCGCGCCGTCGCCGTAGCTCATCAGCACGTAGTTGCCGACCCACAGTGGCACGGCCTGACCGGTCAGCGGGTGCGTCACGGCCAGGCCGGTGGGCATGCCTTCCTTGTCTTTCAGCGCCAGCTCGGCCTCGGTGGTGCCGCCCTGCTTGCACCGGTCGATGAAGGCGGCCAGCGCGGCGTCGGTGCGGGCCGCGTGCGCGGCCAGCGGGTGTTCGGGCGCAACGGCGCAAAAGGTCACGCCCATGATGGTGTCGGCGCGGGTGGTGAACACGTAGAGCCGCCCGTCTTGAATGGGCTGGCCGTCCTCGCCCCGGATGTCGTGCGTGAAGGCAAAGCGCAGGCCTTCGCTCTTGCCGATCCAGTTCTCCTGCATCAGCCGCACGCGCTCGGGCCAGCCGTCCAGCGTGGCCTTGGGGTTGCCCATCTGCACGTGGTCGAGCAGCTCTTGCGCGTAGCCGGTGATCTTGAGGTAGTAGCCTGGAATCTCGCGCTTTTCCACCAGCGCGCCGGTGCGCCAGCCGCGCCCGTCGATCACCTGCTCGTTGGCCAGCACGGTCTGATCGACCGGGTCCCAGTTGACCACCTGCGTCTTGCGGTAGGCGATGCCCTTTTCCAGCATCTTCAGAAACAGCCACTGGTTCCACTTGTAGTAGTCCGGATCGCAGGTGGCCACCTCGCGGCTCCAGTCGATGGCCAGCCCCATCGCCTGCATCTGCCCCTTCATGGTGGCGATGTTGTCGTAAGTCCACTGGGCTGGCGGCACGCCGTTTTTCAGCGCCGCGTTCTCCGCCGGCAGGCCGAAGGCGTCCCAGCCCATCGGCATCAGCACGTTGCAGCCCTTCATGCGCAACTGGCGCGCCAGCATGTCGTTGATGGTGTAGTTGCGCACGTGCCCCATGTGCAGCTTGCCGCTGGGGTACGGCAGCATGGAGCAGGCGTAGAACTTGGGCTTGCCGGCATCCTCGGTCACGAGATAGGCGTCGCTCGCCTGCCAATGCGCCTGGGCGGCTTTCTCGACGTCCAGAGGGTCGTATTTTTCTTGCATGGGGAAATTGTAGTTTCCCCCTTGGGGCCATCGGTACAGGCTCCTCCGCCGTACCGCCGTCGATGATGATCTTGCCACTTCAAAGCCGAGACCGCGTCTGCTGCCAAGGCTGCCACTGCCGCCGATGCCAGCACCCCGGAACCGCCAATAGCCCGCCCGTCAATATTCAACGCGGCGTTTCCTGGCGCCTCAAACGTCACCTTATCGCAGCGCCGCCATGAAAATAGTGTGAACAGGCCCTAGTGTCATGTCACTCATGAAATGACGGATAAAGCCGCTTGAGCTTAATACGAGCTTTATCGAC
>WRJY01000077.1 GCA_009778355.1 Desulfovibrionaceae bacterium
CGTTGCGCGTCTTGCCCATGCAGCAGCATGGGCTGCGACGCGCGCCTCGATTGCGGCCTTTGACTGCCTTGCGGGCACCATGAAAATAGCGTGAACAGGCCCTAGTGTCGTGTCACACCAATACTGGCGCACAATGAAACCGATGGATTCGCGTTCAGGGCAAGGCGCAAACCGCAGCGATACCGGGTGGTATCGCGAGGATTTGCAACGCCGCCCTGGGCGCGAAGACACGGTTTCATGCGTCAGTATTGGTGTGACATGGCACTAGCGCCGCTGGGCGAGTTGCGCCACTTCGGATTCGGACAAACCGGCTTCGAGCAGTACCTCAGCCGTATGCTCCCCCACGCGCGGCGCATGACGGCGCAGCCGGTAAGGCGTGGCGCCAAAGCGCAGCGGCGACTGAACGGCGCGGTAGGCGCCCTCGCTCGGGTGCTGCGCCACCGGCATGAAGGACGTAGCCAGCACGTGCGGGTCATCTTGAAGCTCTTCCATGCGCAACACCGGCATGTACGGGATGCTCACGCGGTCACAGAATTCGCCCCATTCTTGGGTGCTGCGCCCGGGAGCGTGCTCCGCGATCAATTGGTAGAGGCTGTCGATGTGCATCACGCGATCGGTCAGCTTCTGGTAACGCGGGTCTTCACCGATCTCGGGCCGGCCAATGAACGCGAAGAAGTCGCGCCAGTTCTGATCCGAGTACGGCAGAATGCAGGCCCAGCCGTCCCGGGTGCGATAGGGCTTGCGCTGCCTGGAGAGTTGCCGCTTGAAGCCTGCCGGCCCCAGCGGCGGCTCGAAGGCCGCCGGGCCGAAATGCTCGACCAGCATGAAGTCGATGGCAACCTCGAACATCGGCACTTCCACTTCCTGGCCCGCGCCACCACGTTCGCGGTGCAGCAATGCGCCAAGCACGGCGTTGGCGATCGCCTGGCCGGCAACCTTGTCGCACCAGGCCGTGGGAGCGTAACCCGCTTCGTCCGTGACCTGCCCGACGAAGGCGCTGAAACCGGAGCCGGCCTGCATCAAGTCGTCGTATGCGGCCTTGTGACCGTACGGCCCGGCCTGGCTGAAGCCGCGCGCCGCGCACAGAACCAAACCCGGATTGATCTGCGAAACCGTGGCCCAGTCGAGGCCGAGCCGCTCAGCCGCCCGTGGGCGCAAGTTGTGCACCAATGCATCGGCGGCAGCAATCAAGCGCCGCAGCGCCCGCAGCGCCTCTGGTCTTTTCAGGTCCAATTGCACGCTGCGCTTGTTCCGGTGCAGATTCAGCACCGAACCGCCCATCTGCTCGTGCCGCGACGGCCCATAGTTGCGGAAGCTGTCCCCTTCGGGAGGCTCGATCTTGACGACGTCGGCGCCCATGTCCGCCAATATCCGGGTGCCGTAAGGCCCCATGATGACGGTGGTGAGGTCAAGAATGCGCAGACCGGCAAGGGGTCCGGCGGGCGTGGTGGGGCAATTCACGAAAACGAAGGCGGCAACGGATCGAAGGGCGATCGTACGGATGCCACGCTAAAAGTAAAGTTAATTATAGTTTTTCTGTTATTAGAAAATTTACAAATCAACCGAAACCCATGCGGGCCTCTGGCGGCTTGAGCATCTGGACAAAACTCTCGGCAGCAGAACTCAATTGCGCGCCGGCGGGCCATACCAGGTAGATCGGGCGGCTCAGGTCATTGCCCTTGACCGGCACCGCCGCCACGCGGTCGGGATCGAAATACGCAAGCGCGCAAACCGGCACGATGCTGATTCCCAGACCGTTGGCCACCAGTCCGGCCAGGGTGGCAACCTGTTCGACCTCGAGCCCGGTATCCACGAACCGCGCCTCCCGCAGCGCTTGTTCCAGATGCTGCGCGATGCTTCCGCCGCGGATCAGACGGATGAAACGCTGGCCTTCCAGGTTGGCGATGCTCACTGATTTGCGCCGGGCCAGAGGATGCGCGCACGGGCACACCAGCACGAAAGGATCGCGGAACAAAAGCCGGTGCTGCAGCCCCGCCAAGCCGGGACCGCGCGCCGTGAGCGCAAGGTCCGCCTGACGCTGCCGGATCTGCTCCAGCGCTTTTTCGGGCAGCGCGTCGTGCAAACCGAACTGCACACCGGGATAACGCGCCTGATAGGCCGCGATGATCGGCGGCAGCCAGTGCGCCGCCAGCGAGGGTTGCGCCGTCACGACCACACGGCCTTTTCGCAACTCGCTGCGGTCGCGCAGATCGATGCTGATCTCCTCCAGCTCCGCCATCACGCGCCGCGCGGTAGCCACGAAGCGTTCACCCTCAGGAGTGAGCATGACGCGACGGCGATCCCGATCGACGAGACGCAGATTCACGTCCGCCTCGAGTTTGCTGATCGTCTGACTCAAGGCGGATTGGGTGACGTGACAGCGTTCCGCGGCAAGCGAAAAATGGCGCACTTCGTCGAGCGCGATCATCGCGCGCAATACCCGCGTGGAGAGGTCGATCATGGTCGAAGAACGGAACAGGGCTTGGGCCGGATCTGTCGGAATCTCGGCCAGAATTATGGTGAGATTCAAACCGAACCGAAGGAAAAAACGCCGTGCCGAACACCCCCGCCCGCAGCCTGCTCTTCGTTCCCGGTCATCAGGCCGCGCGCTTCGACAAGGCGTGCCAAAGCGGCGCCGATGCCGTCGTGCTCGACCTCGAAGACGCCGTGCCGCCCGAGCGCAAGGACGAGGCGCGCGCCCAAATCGCGCAATGGCTGGCCGCGCGCGCGGGCGGCGCCGGCGGGCCGGTGATCGCCATCCGCATCAATGCCGCCGGCACGCCGTGGCACGCCGCCGACGCCGCGCTGTGCGGCCATCCGGCGGTCGGCGCGCTGATGCTGCCCAAGGCCGAAGACGCTGCGGTGCTACGCGCCCTCGCGGCGCAACTGCCCGCAGTGGCGCTGCTGCCGCTGGTCGAAACCGCGCGCGGCATGGCGCGCGTGCAAGAGCTGGCCGCCGCGCCCGGCGTGCAGCGGCTGGTGTTCGGCACCATCGACTTCCAGGCCGACCTCGACATCGAAGGCGATGGGCTGGAACTGCTGTACTTTCGCTCGCGCATGACGCTGGCCTCGCGCGTGGCCGGCATCCTGCCGCCGGTCGATGGCGTAAGCACCGCCATCGACGATGCCGCGCGCATCGAAGCCGACACCCTGCAAGCCCGTCGCCTGGGCTTTGGCGCCAAGCTGTGCATCCACCCCAGGCAAGTCGCGCCGGTCAACCAGGGTTTTGCGCCAACGCCCGCGCAAATCCAGTGGGCGCGGCGCGTCATCCAGGCCGACGCCGCCAGCGGCGGCGCGCCGGTGGCCGTTGACGGCAAAATGATCGACAAACCGGTGGTGCTGAAAGCGCGGGCGGTTCTGCGCGCGGCGGGGGAACCAGGCCAGGCATCAACCGCTGCCAAGGAGTGAGTGACATGACTGTTGAAACCGTGAGCCAATTCCTGCTGTGGTCGATGGCCTTCAACTACACCGTTCTCTTCGTCTGGTTCCTTGCCTTCATCCTGGCCCGCGGCTGGCTGCGCAGGCTGCACGGCAAGTGGTTCAACCTGCCCGGCAGCACTTTCGACGCCATTCACTACGGCGGCATGGCCATTTACAAGATCGGCATCCTGCTCTTCAACCTGGCCCCGTTCGTCGCGCTCTGGATCGTTCGCAGCGGCGGTTGACTGCGGCGCATCATCCTAGAAACGGCAGTTGGACGCGCTCGCCAGTGCCGTGATCGGCGTGCCAGGCAAGGCGCGAGGACGCGGCGGGCTGATGCCCGCAAGG
>WRJY01000078.1 GCA_009778355.1 Desulfovibrionaceae bacterium
TTCCCCGCCGTCACGCCCCAAAACAGATTGGGCCGGCCCAGCGCCTTGAAGGCGTCGGCGCTCGTCCAGTCCGGCTGCGCGATGATGCCGACGCGAAACCCCTGCGCCTCCAGCACCCGGCCAATCACCGCCATGCCAAAGCTGGGGTGATCGACATAGGCATCGCCCGTGACCACGATCACGTCGCAGGAATCCCAGCCCAGCGCGTCCATCTCCGCGCGGCTCATCGGCAAAAACGGCGCAACGCCCAAACGCTTGGCCCAGAAGGGCTTGTAGCTGGTCAGGGGCTTTGGGAAGCGCGGCGGCAGGGGAGCGGGTGAGGTCATCGGAAGCGGTGCGACCGGCTGGAGCGCCTGGTCCTTGAAGAGCAACCAGATCCGTCATCCGGCCCATGAACGGAATACTCTGCGTGGCATTGCCCTGAATCAGGAACAGGAACGAGTGTCTGCCCCGCGATCTGCATGGCCATTGCGCATCTACTTCGCGTAGCTGTAAACCCCCGCCCCCGTCTTGCGCCCCAGGCGTCCGGCGGCCACGTATTCGCGCAGCAGGGGGCAGGGGCGGTATTTGCTGTCGCCGAATTGCTCCAGGTACACCTCCAGCACGGCCAGGCACACGTCGATGCCGACCATGTCGGCCAGCGCCAGCGGGCCGATGGGGTGGTTGCAGCCCAGGCGCATGCCGGCGTCGATGTCCTCGGGCGTGGCCAGGCCCTCGGCCAGCACGAAGAAAGCCTCGTTGATCATCGGCACCAGGATGCGGTTCACGGCAAAGCCGGGCGCGTTCTTTACCGTGATGGGCGACTTGCCCAGGCGTTCGGCCAGCGCTTTGACGGCGTCGTGCGTGGCGTCGCTGGTCAGCAGGCCGCGGATGATTTCGACCAGCGCCATCATCGGTACCGGGTTGAAAAAATGCATACCGACGAATCGGTCCGGGCGCTGCGTGGCGGCGGCCAGTTGGGTGATGGAGATCGACGAGGTGTTGGTGGCGACGATCACCTCCGGCGCCAGCAGGGCGTCGAGCTGCTTGAGGATTTTGTTCTTCAGTTCGTGGTTTTCGGTGGCGGCCTCGATCACCAGTTGCGCGGCCTTCAGGCCGTCGTAGTTGACGCTGCCCTCGATGCGCGCGAGCGCGGCGGCCTTGTCGGCCTCGCTCATCTTGTCCTTGGCAACCAGGCGGTCCAGGCTCTTGCCGATGGTGGCCAGCCCTTTATCGACCGCGGCTTGCGCGATGTCAACCATGACGACCTGAATACCCGAAACCGCGCAGGCTTGCGCGATGCCGTTGCCCATGGTGCCCGCGCCGACGATGCCGACTGTGGTGATGTTCATGAAAGAAATGCTCCGTTGGTGGGTGGACGAAAGCCAGCGCGACGCGCCAGCGCCATCTGCCATGTTAGCAAGGGAGCGCAGGAGCGGGCGATGGTTGTTTCTTTCTCCCCAGCCTTCTCCCGCAGACAGTTGACCAGCAGCGTGGCCATGTCGCCAGCGGAAAGCTTGCCAGCACGCTCGAGCGCGGCCAGCAGATCCTGCATCGGCCCGGAGCGCACCTCGTCGCCCGCCAGCCGCGTTACCGTCTCGGCCCACTGATCCACGGACGTGGGCATGTGGCTCAGGTTCCGCCCACGAATGGATTGTTGCGCCGCTCCTCGCCGAAGGTGCTCTCCGGTCCATGGCCGGCAATGAACACCGTCTGGTCGCCCATTGGCCACAGGCGCTGAACGATGCTGTCGACAAGTTGCTGGTGGTTGCCTTGCGGAAAGTCCGTGCGGCCGATGCTGCCGGCAAACAACACGTCGCCGACGAAACAACGGTTGATTCGAGGCGCGTGGAACACCACGTGGCCCGGCGTGTGGCCTGGGCAGTGGCGCACGTTCAGCGCCTCGTGGCCAATCGAAACGGTGTCGCCGTCGTGCAGCCAGCGGGCAGGCGTGAACGCCACCGTGGGGGGCAGACCGAACCTGGCGCTTTGCTGCGGCAGTGCGTCGATCCAGAACTGATCGCCTTCGTGCGGGCCGATGATGGGCAATTGCAGCCGCTTCGACAACTCGCTCGCGCCGCCCGCATGGTCGATGTGGGCGTGAGTGATCCAGATGGCCTTGAGATCGAGGCCCAGGCGTTGGGCCTCGGCCAGTATCTTGTCCAGATCACCGCCGGGATCTATTACGGCGGCTTGCTTCGTCTGGTCGCACCAGACGAGAGAGCAGTTTTGCTCGAATGCGGTGACAGCGATGGTGTGGTAGCGGAGCATGGTTTGGGATTGTCGCAGTCCATGCGAGGCATGGGCGTTCTACTGAAAAATCACCCCCGGTCATCGCGAGCACTGGCGGATCACGACCAGCTTGCCCCCGACCACGTAAAGCTCACCCGCTCGCCGTTGCCGATTGCTGGCGGCTCGCCCTTGCGCCAGAATCGGCGCATCTTGCCGCGGTCATCCAGTTCGGTTTCGGTTACGACCGAGCGCACGGCCTGGATGAATTGCCCGTGGCTGAACACATAGACGGGCGCGGCAGAATGAACAGCCAGGCGCGACAGCGCGGCCTCGGCGCGTCGCAAGAGCGTTGCGAAGCTCTCCGCGCCTTCCCCGTCGCAACAGTTGGGATCGGCTGCCGACCAGTAGCGTTCAATATACGGCATCCGCTCGATACTGTGCGTGCCGTTCCAGCGCGAGGGTTGCAGATAGGTGAACTCCTGGATCGGCCACACTTCGACCGGCACGCCGGGAAATCGTGCAATGGTGGGCGCTGCCGTCTGCCTGGTGCGCAAATAGGGCGAAGTGACGATCAGCGCCGGCGCTTCGGTCCAGCCGCCCGCTATGGCACGCGCCTGATCGTGACCGTAATCAGTCAACTCGATCAACGCCAGATCATCGCAAGGCACGCCGACATTGCCGGTACTCTGCCCATGACGGATGAATGTCGCCCGCATCAATAGCCCGCCTCTTTCCGATGCCGGAAAGCCAGCACGTGAACCGCGCCATCGGTTGGCTCATGACAGTAGAGAGCCACGTAGCCGGAGTCTCCGAAGGGAATCACCAACTCGCGCAGTTCATCGGGCGCTTGCGGGTACGGGCGGCCCATGCCGGGGAGCGTTTCCAGCATCGAAAAATGCCGGCTGATGGCTTGCCCTGCCCGCTTGGCCGCTTCCGGGGTCTTGGCGGCCAGGAAGCGCCGGCAGCGTTCCAAGCCGACCGCCGCGCCATCGGTGACGATTACGCGTGGCACTCAGGCGCCGGCCTTTCCTCATCAGTGCCCCAAGTGTTCAACCAGGCGAGCACTTCCTGCCCGGTCAAATGCCGGCCGGTTTCCTTGTAGGCCGCCCAGGATGCCAAGGCTTCCTGTTTGAAGCTCTCGCGGGCTTCCTCGCGGTCAACGTACTGCCGGATGGCTTCGAGCATGATCCAGTGCGGCGAGCGCCGACGCTCGCCGGCAAGGTGGCGGACACGGCTTTTAAGCCTCTCGTCCATCTTGAGGGACGTTGCCATGGCAAGCCTTTATTACTTGGTAGTACCTGAAGATACTGTAGCACAACCCGCAAGCCAAATAACCTGTTGCGAGTATTCGGCGCAGTGCATCTTTACTGTGCAATGGGAAAAAGGGGAGTTCCCAAAAATCCAGGCCCAACATCCGGTCGGGCTTGCAGGCGCAATCCATGCGCTTCAACCTAAAAACGGCAGTTGACCGCTTATTTTCCCTCGTAACCTCTTATAAACACAGAGGTTTTTGACTTAGCTCGACCTCACCATTTGGGTGAGAGCGCTATGCACCCGCCAGCGCCGCG
>WRJY01000079.1 GCA_009778355.1 Desulfovibrionaceae bacterium
CCTTCCCCATCGTGCGCGAGCAAGACGAACGCGCCTTTGGCCGCTACCGCACCAAGGACGACGTGCTGGCCCTGCTGCCGCCGCTGAATCCAAGGGCTTGACGCGGGCTTACAGATCCCTCTTGGGCACTGGCCGCGGGCGGCCTTGGTCGTCGATGGCCACGAAGGTCAGCGTGGCTTCGGTCACCTTGATGTAGTGGCCCTGGTTGTTGAAGCGCTCGGCATAAACGCCCACGTTCACCGTCATCGACGTGCGGCCGATGCGCTCCATCTTGGCGTAAAACGACAGAATGTCGCCCACCCGCACCGGCTGCTTGAAGATGAACTGGTTCACCGCCACCGTCGCCATGCGGCCCTGCGCATAGCGCGCCGGAAGCACGCCGCCCGCAAGGTCCACCTGGGCCATCACCCAGCCGCCAAAAATGTCGCCGTTGGAATTGGCGTCGCGCGGCTGGGGGATGACCTTCAGCACCAGCACATGGTCGGCGGGCGGCGTGGCCTCGGGCGCGTCCACCGGCGTGGTGTTGGGCGGGCGCAGGTGACTGGTGACGGAACTCGATAAATGGGACATGGGCACAATTGGGCGGATAAGTGAAAGCGATTTTCCACGATGCGCCGCAGTGACCGTTCTTTCGACATGCCTGTGTCTGGCGAGCCGGCGCCCGGCCCGCGCTCGGACTGGCGCACCCTGGCGCGCTTGCTGCCCTATTTGTGGCGGTACAAGTGGCGCGTGGCGGCGGCGCTGGTACTGGTCATCGGGGCCAAGCTGGCCAACGTCGGCGTGCCGATGCTGCTCAAGAACCTGGTCGATGCGATGACGGTCAAGCCCGGCGGCGCGGCGGCGGCGCTGGTGGTGCCGGTGGCGCTGCTGCTGGCCTACGGTCTGCTGCGGCTGATGACATCGGTGTTCACCGAGTTGCGCGAACTGGTGTTCGCCAAGGCCACGCAGGGCGCCAGCCGCCAGATTGCGTTGCAGACCTTCGAGCACCTTCATGCGCTGAGCTTGCGCTTTCACCTGGAGCGGCAGACCGGCGGCATGACGCGCGACATCGAGCGCGGCGTGCGCGGCATCGAATCGCTGGTGTCGTTTTCGCTGTATTCCATCGTGCCGACCCTGATCGAGGTGGCGCTGGTGCTGACCATTCTGGCGCTCAAATTCGACGCCGGTTACGCCTGGATCACGGGCGGCGCGCTGCTGCTGTACATCGCCTTCACCGTGGCGGTGACCGAGTGGCGCACCAAGTTCCGGCGTCAGGCCAACGAGGCCGATTCCAGCGCCCACGCCAAGGCCATTGATTCGCTGCTGAACTACGAGACGGTGAAATACTTCAACAACGAGGCGTTCGAGGCGCGGCGCTACGACGAGAGCCTGGAGAGCCTGCGGCGCGCGCGCCTGAAGAGCCAGAGCACGCTGTCGATGCTGAACGCGGGCCAGCAGCTCATCATTGCCGCCGGCCTGGTGGCGATGCTGTGGCGCGCCACGCAGGGCGTGGCCGATGGCCGCATGACGCTGGGCGATCTGGTGATGGTCAACGCCTTCATGATCCAGCTCTACATTCCGCTCAACTTCCTGGGCGTGATCTACCGCGAGATCAAGCAGAGCCTGACCGATCTGGACAAGATGTTCACGCTGATGGACCGCCAGCGCGAGGTGGCCGACGCCAGCGGCGCCGAGCCGTTGCGCACCAACGGGCCGGTGGACGTGCGCTTCGAGGACGTGCGCTTTGCCTACGAGCCGCAGCGGCCCATTTTGCGCGGCGTCAGTTTCGAGATTCCGGCTGGCAAGACGGTGGCCGTGGTCGGCCCCTCGGGCGCGGGTAAGTCCACCCTGGCGCGGCTGCTGTACCGCTTCTACGACGTCGGGGAGCCGGACGCCGCCCCAGGCCAGGGCGTGCCGGACGGCGGCCGCATCCTGATTGCCCGGCAGGACATCCGCGACGTGACGCAGGACAGCGTGCGGCGCGCCATCGGCATCGTGCCGCAGGACACGGTGCTGTTCAACGACACCGTGGCCTACAACATCCGCTATGGCCGACCCGCGGCCAGCGACGCCGAAGTGGAGCAGGCGGCGCGCGGCGCGCACATTCACGACTTCATCATGAGCACGCCGCGCGGCTACCAGACCATGGTGGGCGAGCGCGGCCTGAAACTGTCCGGCGGCGAAAAGCAGCGCGTGGCGATCGCGCGCACGCTGCTCAAGGACCCGCCGGTGCTGATTTTCGACGAGGCCACCAGCGCGCTCGATTCGGCCAACGAGCGCGCCATTCAGGCTGAACTCAGGAGCGCCGCCAAGGGCAAGACCGTGCTGGTCATTGCGCACCGCCTGTCCACCGTGGTGGACGCGCACGAAATCCTGGTGATGGAGGGCGGGCGCATCGTCGAGCAGGGCACGCATCCGGCCCTGCTGGCCGCTGGCGGGCGCTACGCGCGAATGTGGGCTTTGCAGCAGTCGGGAGACGCCGCGTAACCTTGCACTCAGGGTCAACCCGTAGCGCGCGATTCGTAGAATGAGGTTACAAATATGACATCTGTTTTTCTGAAAGGAGAGTTCCCATGTTCAAGCACATCATTGCCATTTCGGCATTGGCGCTGGCCGCCGGCGCGGCGTTCGCGCAGGCAGGCGACACGCTGGCCCGGATCGAGTCCAGGGGCGCGGTCAATCTGGGCGTGCGTGATTCATCGGGACTGGCCTTTGCCCTTGGCAGCGGCAAGTACGTGGGCTTTCATACCGAGATGGCCGAGCGCATCGTCGATGACCTGGGCAAGCGCGCGGGCAAGCCGCTGAAGATCAATTACGTGCTCATCACGTCGGCCAACCGCATCCAGTTGATCCAGAACGGCACCATCGACTTCGAGTGCGGCTCCACCACCAACAACCTCGCGCGCCAGCGCGACGTGGACTTTGCCTACACCACCTACGTGGAAGAAATACGCACGGCGGTGCGGGCCGATTCGCCCATCAAGTCGGTGCGCGACCTGGACGGCAAGACCGTGGTCACCACCACAGGCACCACGTCGGTGCAAACGCTGCGCAAGAACGAGCGCGCGCAGGGCATCGACTTCAAGACGCTGACGGGCAAGGACCATGCCGACAGCTTTTTGCTGCTGGAGAGCGGGCGCGCCGATGCCTTCGTGATGGACGGCTCGATCCTGGCGCAGAACATCGCCGTCTCCAAGAACCCCAAAGACTACAAGATCGTCGGCGAGGTGCTTTCCACCGAACCGATTGCCTGCATGTTGCCCAAGGGCGACGACAAGCTGCGCGGCGCGGTCAACGAATCCATCGCGCGCCAGATCAAGGACGGCTCGCTGGAAAAACTCTACGACAAATGGTTCATGCAGCCGATTCCGCCGCGCAACGTCAGCCTGAACATGCCGGTCTCGGAAAGCACCAAGTACGCCTGGGAGCACCCCAACGACAAACCGATGGAAGATTACGGAAACAAGTGACGGCTTGTTTTTTCGCCCGCGCCTGATTTGCCGCCAGCGTATTCTTGACTCACGCGCGTATGCAGGCGCCGCTGTCTCTCCCCAACTCCTCTCCCGCTTGCGGGAAAGCGGGCTTTTCGCGCTCTTCTCCCCTTGGAGGCGGTCGCAAAAGGGATCGGGGTGTTTGGCGCCTTCCCCCTCTGGGGGAAGGTTGGGATGGGGGCCGCGGCGTCACCACTGGGCGCGCCGCTGGCCCCCTCTTGCAGAGCGCGGCACAGCCAGAGGCTGTGCCCGTTCGCGCTGTCCAAAGGCGCGCAGCAGCACTCCCCCCAGCCACGTGCAACCGCCAGAGGCGG
>WRJY01000080.1 GCA_009778355.1 Desulfovibrionaceae bacterium
CGGCTGCCCACACACCTGAACAGCCGCATCGAGGAGCTGCTGCCCCACCGCTGGCAACCAGCGCCTTGAGCGTCAGCGGCAAGCTCACTCGCATATCGACTACCATGGCGTCAAGGTGGCGCGGCCGGACGCTTACACCGCGCTGGGCTCCGCGCAGAATGACAAGCCTCAGGCAGCGGCCAGCAGCCCTTGCGTGTAGGGGTGCCGCGGCTGGCCCAGCACTTGTCCGGCGGGGCCAGATTCGACGACCTCGCCGTCCTTGAGCACGATGACTTCGTGCGCCATCGCGCGCACGACATCGACATCGTGCGTAATCAGCAGATAGGCCAGCCCGCGCTCCCTTTGCAGGCGTTGCAGCAGCGCCAACACCTGTTTCTGGATGGTTACGTCGAGCGCGCTGGTGGGCTCGTCGAGCACCAGCAGCTCTGGCTGCACGATCAGCGCGCGCGCCAAGGCGATGCGCTGGCGCTGGCCGCCGGAAAATTCGTGCGGGTAGCGGGCCAGCAGGCCGGGAAATTGCGCGTCGGTCAGACCCACTTCGGCCAGCGCGCCATGCACGCGGCGGGCGCGTTCGGCGGCAGGCAGGCCGCTGGCGTGCACGCGCAGGCCCTCGCCGACGATTTCCTCGACCGTCATGCGCGGCGACAGCGACGAGAACGGGTCCTGAAACACCACCTGCACCACGCGGCGCAGCGGTTTGTCGGCAGCGGGCCGGTGCTGCCAGCCGCGCCCGTCGATGGTCAACTGTCCGCCCACCGACGCCGCCTGCAGCAGCCCCAGCGCGGCTTGCACCAGCGTCGATTTGCCGGAGCCGGATTCGCCGATCACGCCCAGCGTGCGGCCAGGCGCGATGCTGAAATCGGCGCCCTGCACGGCCACGAACGCGCCCTTGCGCAACCAGCCGCGCAGGCCGGGCAGCGGCACCGGATAGGTCACGCGCAGTTGCTGGGCAGCGAGCACCGGCGTTGCGCCGGGCGCGGGCGGCGATTCGGCCACGTCGCGCTCGGGCCGGCTGGCCATCAGCCTTTGCGTGTACGGGTGCCGGGGGGCCGCAAAAACCGGCGCGGTGGCGCCCTGCTCCACCAGGCAACCCTGCTGCATCACGGCCACGCGGTCGGCAAAGCGGCGCACCAGGTTCAAGTCGTGCGTAATCATCAGCACGGCCATGCCGCTGTCTTGCTGCAACTGGCCGAGCAGATCGAGGATTTGGCCGCGCAGGCTGACGTCGAGCGCGGTGGTCGGCTCGTCGGCCAGCAGCAGTTTGGGCGCGCAGGCCAGCGCCATGGCGATCATGGCGCGCTGCCGCTGCCCGCCCGAAAGCTGGTGCGGGTAGCTGCCCGCGCGCCGAGCGGGCTCGGGGATGCCGGTTTTGGCCAGCAAGTCGATGGCCGCCCGCGCGGATTGGACGGGCGTCAAGGCGCGCTTGAGCCGCAAGACCTCGGCAATCTGCTGGCCCACGGCCATCAGCGGGTTGAGCGCCGTCATCGGCTCCTGGAAGATCATGGCGATGTCGTCGCCACGCAGGCCGCGCAACTGGCGCTCGGGCAGCGCCAGCAGATCGCGCGCGCCCTGGCCGCCATCGAACCACGCGCTGCCGGTGATGCGCGCGTCGTGCAGCAGGCGCAGCAGCGCCAGCGCGGTTACCGTTTTGCCGGAGCCCGATTCGCCCACCAGCGCCAGTTTTTCGCCCGGCGCAATGGCAAACGATACGCCGTCCACCACCGTCTTGGCGCCGAAGGCGACGCCAAGGCCGCGCACGTCGAGCAAGGGCGCGCTCGTCATCATGATGCGCTGGCCTTGCGCGGATCGAGGGCGTCGCGCAGCGCGTCGCCCATGAAGGTGAGCAGCAGCAGCGTCAGCACCAGTACGCCGAAGGTGCTGATCGAAATCCACCACGCATCGATGTTGTTCTTGCCCTGGTTGAGCAACTCGCCCAGGCTGGGAGTGCCTGGCGGCACGCCCAGGCCCAGAAAATCCAGCGAGGTCAGCGCCAGAATGGCCGCGCTCATGCGAAAGGGCAAAAACGTGACCACCGGCGTCATGCTGTTGGGAAGAATGTGGCGCCAGATGATCTGCCCGCTGGGCACGCCCAGCGCCCGCGCGCCCTTGACGTAATCGAGCTGGCGGTTGCGCAGGAATTCGGCCCGCACGTAGTCCGACAGGCCCATCCACCCGAACAGGCTGAGCAATACCAGCAACAACCCCACGCTGGGCGAAAGAATGGCGCTGAAGATAATGAGCAGGTACAGCTCGGGCATCGAACCCCAGATTTCAATGAAACGCTGAAAGGCCAGGTCCGTCTTGCCGCCAAAAAAGCCCTGCACCGCCCCAGCCGCCACGCCCAGCGCCACGCCGACGGCGGTCAGCGCCAGGCCGAACAGCACGCTGACGCGAAAGCCGTAGATGAGCTGCGCCAGCAGATCGCGCCCGCGGTCGTCGGTGCCCAGCCAGTTGTCGCGCGACGGCGGCGCCGGATAGGGCGCCTTGGCAAAGTAGTTGATCGTCCTGGCGCCGTAGTGGTTGGGCGGCAGCACGGCCCAATTGCCCGGCTTGCTGAACTGCTGGCCGATGAAAGGGTCGAGGTAGTCGGTCTCGGTATCGAAGTCGCCACCGAACACTTTTTCAGGATAGGTTTTGACCAGCGGAAAGTACCACCGCCCGTCGTAGCGCACTACCAGCGGCTTGTCGTTGGAAAGCGCCTCCGCCGCCAGACTGATCAGCACCAGCGCGCAAAACGCCACCAGGCTCCAAAAACCCAGGCGGTTACGCTTGAAGCGCAGCCAAGCGCGCCGCGCGGGCGACGGGGCGGCCGCAAAGACAGGCACGGCGTCGGCAGGTGCGGGCGTGTCAGCCATACCCTGGGCCAGTCAGCAAATTGTGGAACGGCTCGCGGCTCTTGAAACGGTAAGCCCCAAAGTCGCGCTCGTCGGTGGTCAGAATGCGGCCATGGCCCAAATGCTCGGCCAGCAGCACCAGCGAGGCGTCGGCCAAGTCCATGGGCAAGTTGGCGTAGCGCGCCATCAGGTGCGCCAGCCGCTCGGTCTGCGGCTGCGCCCACTGCCAGACCGCGACGCCGCCAGCGGCCACGTCGCGCAGCAGGGCTTGCGCGGCCTCGGTGCCGATCCAGCGAGTGAGCAGGTGCGTGGCCTCGGTCAGCGCCGGCCAGGTGGTGATCCAGCCCTCGCTCAACGTGGGCAGCGCCTGCGTTGCACGAACATGCCACGCATCGTCGGCATCGGCCAGCGCGTAGAAAAAACCAGCGTCCGCAATAATCACGCGCCGCCCCCGGATGCGGATGTTTTGGCGCCCGCCGGCGTCTTGGCAGGCGCAGGCCAGGGCCGCTCCGGCTCATGCACTGCCAGCGGCGCGTGGCCCTGGTACTGGTATTTGGCGCCCCACCCCTCCGCCAGCCGCGCCTTGTAGCTGCCCGCCACATCGCCGCGACCGCTGCGCCCCCGACCCACAAAAGCCGCAAAATGCGTCAACCCGCTGCGCTGCGCCCGTATCTGGTCATAGTAATGCTGCACGCTGCTGCGCAGCACCTCGCTCACGCCCAAGCCAGTAGCCTCAGCCAAGTAGCTGAGTTGCTGCTCGGCCTCACCCTCGAAACGCGCGTTGACTCGCATGACGGTGTCCTCAAGATGCCGTTGTCATGCATTGTATGACATTTGCCGTGCGACGACAAGCAGTTGCATCCCGCCAGTGCATATTTCACTGATCCTAAATCCGGCAGTTACCCCGTCGCAGCCACCCCGAGCACAGCGCGCGGCGGCCCGCTGACTGGGGCGATGCGCTCACAGATGTAGCG
>WRJY01000081.1 GCA_009778355.1 Desulfovibrionaceae bacterium
GACCGGATCGACCGCCTACGCGCTGTCGGCGGGCGGGCCGGTGCTGCACCCGCTGGTGCCGGCGTGGACGCTGGTGCCGATCGCGCCGCACACCCTGTCCAACCGGCCCATCGTGGTGGCCGACCCGGTGGAGATCGCCATCGAAATCGTCGGCGGCCCCGACGCCAGCGCCAGTTTCGACATGCAGTCGATCACCTCGCTGCGCCACGGCGACCGCATCGTGGTGCGGCGCTCGGACCACCGCGTGCGCTTTCTGCACCCGCGCGGCTGGAGCTATTTCGACACGCTGCGCGAAAAGCTGCACTGGAACGAGGGAGGCGTCTAGAAATGAACCACCCCCAGGCTCCACGCGCTGCGCGATGTTTCGCCGCCCCCCTGAAAGGAAGTGCAGCCACTGGCCAGAGAAACCCTGGCCACGGCTGCCTTGTCCTGGCCTGCTCCGCGGCCTTTGGGCTCTTTCTGTTTCGTGCGCCGCGGATGGCGCGGCGCGTCCTGGAAACGACATGCCTTTACGCCGCCTGAGCCTGCGCGACTTCGTCATCGTGCCCGAGCTGGAGCTGGAACTGGCCCCCGGCTTCACCGCGCTGACGGGCGAAACCGGCGCTGGCAAGTCGATCCTGATCGACGCCCTGCAACTGGCGCTGGGCGGACGCGGTGAGGCGCTGTGGGTGCGCGAGGGCCAGCCGCGCTGCGAAATCAGCGCCGAATTCGACGCCCCCGCCGCCGCCCTGCCTTGGCTGCGCGAAGGCGGCTTCGACAACGCGGATGGCGACATCCTGCTGCTGCGCCGCGTCATCGACGCCGCCGGCAAAAGCCGCGCCTGGATCAACGGCTCGCCGGCCACCGCCGGCCAATTGCGCGAGCTGGCCGACTGGCTGGTGGACATCCACGGCCAGCACGCCTGGCAAAGCCTGACCCGGCCCGCCGCCGTGCGCGCGCTGCTCGACGCCTACGCCGGCGCCGACAGCGCCGCGCTGCTTGACGCCTGGCAGCGCCGCCAGCAAGCCGAATCGGCCCTGGCGCAAGCCCGCGCCGCGCAAGACAGCCAGGCGCAGGAGCGCGAGCGCCTGCTGTGGCAGATCGGCGAGTTGGACAAACTGGCTCCCGCCGACGGCGAATGGGACGAGTTGAACCAGCGCCACGCGCGCCTATCGCACGCGCAGGCGCTGATCGACGCCGCACAGGCCGCCGTGACCGCGCTGGAGGGCGACGACGCTGACGCCGCCGCCGCCCTGCCCGCGCTGACCCAGGCGCAGCACGCGCTGCAAGCGCAAAGCGCCATCGAACCCGAATTCGCCGCGCTGGCCGACACACTGGAAGCCAGCGCCGCCCAGTTGCGCGACGCCGCCCACAGCCTGCACGCCTACCTGCGCCGCGCCGAACCCGATCCGCAGCAACTCGCCGCGCTGGACGCGCGCCTGGGCCTGTGGATCAGCCTGGCGCGCCGTTACCGCCGCCCGCCTGAAGAGTTGCCCGCGCTGCTGGCGCTCTGGCGTCAAGACCTGGCCCGGCTGGAAACGTCAGCCGACCTGGATCAACTGGAGCGCGCCGCCCGCGAAAGCCATGCGCGCCACCTGCAAGCCGCGCGCGCCGTGTCCGGCCAGCGCGCCAAAGCCGCGCCCCGGCTGGCCGCCGCCGTCACCGCCGCCATGCAAAACCTGGGTATGCAGGGCGGCCGTTTCGATGTGGCGCTGACGCCGCTGGCCGAACCGGCGGTGCACGGCCTGGAGTCGGCGTCCTTTCTGGTTGCGGCGCACGCCGGATCGACGCCGCGCGCCATCGACAAAGTGGCCTCGGGCGGCGAGCTGTCGCGTCTGGCGCTGGCCATTGCCGTCACCACCAGCCAGCTCGGCGCCGCCGGCGTTCTGGTATTCGACGAGGTCGATGCCGGCATCGGCGGCGCGGTGGCCGCCACCGTCGGCCAACTGCTGCACCGCCTGGGGCAAGACCGCCAGGTGCTGTGCGTCACCCACCTGCCGCAAGTCGCGGCCTGCGCCGACCGCCACCTGGTGGTCAGCAAACAGGCTGGCGCCGGCGGCGTCACCAGTTCGGTCGGCCCGGTCGAAGGCCAGGCTCGCACGCATGAAATCGCCCGCATGATGGGCGGCGAGCGCATTTCCGACGCCACCCTGGCGCACGCACTGGAACTGCTGCAACCACCCGGCGCCAACCCGCCTTCCCCCGCCGCCGCGCCCGCGCCAAAGGCCCGCGCATAACGGCATCCAGCGCCCCGCGCGCAGGAGATTCACGACCATGGTTCCTCACCTCGCCACCGCGCTGACCGGCCCCATCAACGAACTGGAGCAGCGCCTGCTCGACGCCTCCCCCGTCATCGAACGCTGGTTCCGGCTCGAATGGATGGAGCACACGCCGCCGCTGTATTGCTCGGCGGACATCCGCAACGCCGGCTTCAAGCTGGCGCCGGTGGACACCAACCTGTACCCTGATAGCTGGCACAGCCTCTCGCCCGAAGTGCTGCCGCTGGCGGTGCAGGCGGCGCAGGCGGCAATCGAAAAAATCTGCCCCGAGGCGCGCAACCTGCTCATCGTGCCCGAAAACGGCAAGCACTCCAGCTTCTACCTGTCCAGCCTGCAACGCCTGCGCGAGATATTCGGCATGGCCGGGCTGAACGTGCGCTTCGGCTCCATCGACCCCGCGCTCAAACGCAACACCACCGTCACCCTGCCCGACGGCGGCAAGCTCACCCTGGAGCCCGCGCAGCGCCTGCGCTACCGCCTCGGGCTGAAAGACTTCGACCCCTGCACCATCTTGCTCAACAACGACTTGTCGGCTGGCGCCCCCGGCATCCTGGAAGACCTGCACGAGCAATACCTGCTGCCCCCCTTGCACGCCGGCTGGAGCGTGCGCCGCAAAAGCCGCCACTTCCAGTCCTACGACGAAGTCAGCAAGCGTTTCGGCAAGCTGATCGGCATCGACCCCTGGCTCATCAACCCGCTGTTTGTCTCCTGCGGCGAACTCGACCTCGGCCAGCCGCACGGCGGCGAAAGCCTGCGCGCCCATGTCGATGCCCTGCTGGCCAAGGTGCGCCGCAAATACAAGGAATACGGCATCGGCGAGAAACCCTTCGTCATCATCAAGGCCGACCAGGGCACGCACGGCATGGGCATCATGACGGTGCGCGACGCCAAGGAACTCGGCCAACTGGCGCGCAAGCCCGCGCACGACAAAACCGCCGCCGCGCCACGCGGCCAGGTCATCATCCAGGAAGGCGTGCTGACGCACGAACGCATCCACGACACCGTGGCCGAACCGGTGGTGTACATGATCGACCGCTACGTGGTCGGCGGCTTTTACCGCGTACACGCCGACCGCGGCGAGGACGAAAATCTCAACGCCCCCGGCGCCCGCTTCGTGCCCCTGGCATTCGACGGCGCGGCCCAGCTACCCAAGCCCGGCGTCAAGCCCGGCGCCAGCGCGCCCAACCGCTTCTACATGTACGGCGTGATAGCCCGCCTGGCCCTGGTCGCCGCCAGCTACGAACTGGAAGCCACCGACCCCGAGACGCAAGCACTGGATTGAAAGCCCGCCAATGGCTGCGCGCGGCGGGCGCGCGCTGTACCGCTGGCGGTGATGGTTACTGCATCGCCGCACGAGCGGCGTTCATCAGAAAGCCGCTGCGAGTCATGCCGCGCTCTTTGGCGAAATTGTCCATGTGCGACAAGATGGCTTTCTGGCTTCTACGGCGTTGGTCATGGCTTGTTCAACCTAGAAACGGCAGTTGACCGCTTGCAATCTTCACGAGAACCGCATGGATATTGACTTTTGCGACTTCGATGAAGCTCACCGCTTTG
>WRJY01000082.1 GCA_009778355.1 Desulfovibrionaceae bacterium
CGACCAGAATTTTCTTGAACATCCGCTGCTCCGCGGCCCGCTTATTCGATGACGAACAGCGGCTGGCCGAATTCCACCGCCTGCCCGTTCTCGCCCAGTACCTGGGTGATGGTGCCGCTTTTCTCGGCCTCGATCTCGTTGAGGATCTTCATCGCCTCGATGATGCACAGCGTATCGCCCTCGCTGACCTTCTGGCCGACTTCGACGAACGGGTTGGCGCCCGGACTGGCCGCACGGTAAAAAGTGCCCACCATGGGCGACTTGACGACGAAGCCCGAAGGCTGCTGCGCCACCGGCGCGGCAGCGGCCACCGGTGGCGCAGCCGGGACCGGCATGGCGGCCAGCGGCGCCGTGGCCATCGGCGCGGCAATGGGCGCCTGCACCAGTTGCACCGCAGGGGGCGGGCCGGCCTTGACGATGCGTACCTTGCCTTCGGCTTCGGTGATCTCCAGCTCGGAGACGTTGGATTCCGACACGAGGTCGATCAGGGTCTTGAGTTTGCGCAGGTCCATGCGAACAACTTCGTAACAATGAAACATGCCGAATTTAACTCAATTCGGCATCAAGTTGATTGATTTGGCTGCAATTCCGTCGAATTTGTCGACATGCGCTCAGGTTGCGCGCTGTTGCGGCGCACCTTCATGACGCTGCCGCCTGACGCCAGGCGGCCAAGCCATCGGGATCGATTTGCCCTGTTGCGCGGCCCAGAAGCTGGCCGTTGGCGTCCAGAACGACCGTGAACGGCAATTCGCCTTTCGCATTGCCTAACGGGCGCATCAGTTCGACCCCGGTGGTCATCCCTGCCATGCCGACCGGAAAGCTGACCGGCGCGCGGCCCAGGAAGCGCCGCACCGCGTCGTCCCGATCCACCGCCAACCCCACCACTTGCCAGCCGTTGGCCTTGTTTTCCGTGTAAAAGCGGCTCAATAACGGCAATTCTTGCACGCAAGGCGGGCACCAGGTGGCCCAGAAGTTGATTAACAGCGGCTGGCCGCGCAGGCCGGCCATCGACAGGCTGCCGCCTTCCGGCGTGGGAAAGTTGCGCGCCCAGAACCCGCTCAGGTCGGCCTGCCGTGTCTGTGACCACGGCTGCCATTTGGCAAGCCCGAACCCGGCCAGCCCCGCCAAGGCGCCCGCCGCTGCCATCAGCGCCCCGCGCCGGCCAGACGCGGGGGCAGGCGCTTTGCCGGGGCCAGTCATGCCTGTGCCTCCTGCGCCATGCGCCGCAGCAGCGCCTGCCGGTCGCCGCGCGGCGACTGACCATCGGCGCGGGGTTTCAGCGCGCCGCGCAGATCGTCGTGGTCGTGAATCATCAGATGCACGCCTACCGTCTCGCCCAGTTCGGGGCAGGGGCTGGACAGGCTCAACGCCTCCACAGGCGCGCCGTTGAAGCCGCTCACCGTGCGCGCCTGGTAGTTCGCCCGGCGGCCGATGAGGGCGATTTCGACCGCTTTCGGGTCGTCGCAGAACAGTTGCAGGTAAATATCGGACAGGCGCGTGGCGGTGCCGTTCCATACCGCGCCGGCCAGGTGCGGGCGAAATTCGGCCAGCCGCTGCATCCAGGCCAGCGCCAGTTGGCGCAGCGCCGCCAGCTCGCGCGGCTGCGTGTTGGCGTGGAAGATGGCGATGTGCTCGCGCACCGCCGCTTCGACCAGGTCATTGCCGGGCAGCGCGGCGCGCGGCGGCGCGCCCAACTGCTGACCCGCGCGGCGCTTGGCGGCGCCGTAGTCCAGCCCTTCATCGACCACCAGCCGCGCGGCGGCGGCGGCGATTTCGTGCGTCAGGGTTTCCATGCACGCCATTCTGCCTTGTGTCGCGGCGCTTGACACCGGCGCGAAATGCATTGAACCTAAAAACGGCAGTTGAGCGCTTATTTACCCTCGTAACCTCTTATGAACACAGAGGTTTTTGACTTGGCTCGACCTCACCATTTGTGTGAGAACGCTATGCACCCGCCGTTTTTAGGTTGAATTTCATCCGCGCTGCCATTTGCGGGACAGCGCACGGGCCTGGTTGCTCATAAAGTAGCGCAAATCATTCATGAAGGAGACCATCGCCATGCAGGACACCATGATGAAGGTGCCGCTGTCGCTCAACCACCTGCTGGAGCGCGCCGGCAAGCTTTTCCACGGCGGCCAGATCGTTTCGCGCCTGCCGGACAAAAGCTACAAGCGCCACGCCTATGGCGAGTTTTACCGCCGCGCCCGCGCCCTGGGCGCGGCGCTGCAAGGGCTGGGCCTGCAAAAAGGCGACCGCGTTGCCACGCTGTGCTGGAACCACCACGCGCACCTGGAGTGCTACTTCGGCATTCCAGCGGCCGGCGGCGTGATGCACACGCTGAACCTGCGCCTGGCGCCGGAGGAGATCGGCTGGATCGCCGCCGACGCGCAAGACCGCTTTCTGGTCATCGACGACGTGCTGCTGCCGCTGTACGAGAAGTTCAAACACCTGCACGCCTTCGAGCGGGTGATCGTGTTCCCCTTTTCCGGCGCCAGTGTGCCGGCGGGCTTTACCGGCTACGAGGCGCTGCTGGCCGGCGCCGACCCGGACGGCTTTGCCTATGCCCCGCACGAGGAGGACGACCCGGTCGCCATGTGCTACACCTCCGGCACCACCGGCCAGCCCAAGGGCGTGGTCTATTCGCACCGCTCCACCGTGCTGCATTCGCTGGCGGCCTGTATGCCCGACTACAACAGCGCGCGCAACACCGACGTGGTGCTGCCCGTCACGCCCATGTTCCACGCCAACAGTTGGGGCATGCCCTACATTGCCGTGATGGTGGGCGCCAAGCTGGTGTTTCCCGGCCCGCACCTGCACCCGGACGACCTGCTCGATTTGATGACGCAGGAGCCGCCCACCCTGTCGCTGGGCGTACCCACCATCTGGATGACGATGATCCAGACATACGAAGCCTCGCTCAAACCCGGCTCGCCCAACCAGGGCCGCTGGAAGCTGCCCGCCGGTATGCGATCCACGGTGGGCGGCGCGGCGGTGCCCGAATCGCTGATTCGCGCCTTCGACCGGCACGGCATCTGGATCATGCACGGCTGGGGCATGACCGAGACCAGCCCCGTCGGCACGCTGAGCTACCCCATCGCCGCCCTGCAAAACGCCAGCGCGGACGAGAAATACCGCCGCGCCGCCCTGGCCGGCCTGCCGGCGCCTCTGGTGGAGTTGCGCGTGCGCGGCGACGATGGCCGCGACCAGCCCTGGGACGGCAAGAGCGCGGGCGAACTCCAGGTGCGCGGGCCGTTCATCACCGGCGGTTACCACGGGATCGGCTCGCCGCCGGACAAGTTCACCGCCGATGGCTGGCTGCGCACCGGCGACGTGGTCACGGTGGACGAACTGGGCTTCACGCGCATCAGCGACCGCACCAAGGACCTCATCAAATCCGGCGGCGAATGGATCAGCTCGGTGGAACTGGAAAATACCCTCATGGCCCATCCCGCCGTGGCCGAGGCCGCCGTCATCGCCATCCCGGACGAAAAATGGAGCGAACGTCCGCTGGCCTGCGTGGCGTTCAAGCCCGGCGAGCAAGCCACGCCAGGGGAGTTGAACGAGTTCCTGCTGGCCAAAGGCTTCGTCAAGTGGCAATTGCCCGAACGCTACGAGTTCATCGACGCCGTGCCGCGTACTTCCACCGGCAAGTTCTGGAAGCTGAAACTGCGCGAGCAATTTCCACAATAGGCGGCTGTCCCGGCGCCGCGCGCGCTGCCTAAAATCGCCGGATGCACATCCACATTCTGGGCATTTGCGGCACCTTCATGGGCGGGCTGGCCGCGCTGGCCCGCGAGGCCGGCCACGCCGTCACCGGCTGCGACGCGGG
>WRJY01000083.1 GCA_009778355.1 Desulfovibrionaceae bacterium
GGGATGGGATGCAAGGCGCAAACCGCAGCCATAGCCCCGCTATGGCGAGGATTTGCAACGCCGCAGACCGCCCGAAAAGGTATCTGCCCGAAGGGTTGGGCCGAAATCGGGCGATTTGGCGGCCAAACCGCTTGCATGGGCAGTAGCCCATGCGGCGCGACTTGACCACCAACTCATCCCGATTGCGGCCCAACGCGGGCTCGCTGAAATCATAAACAGGCTCTAAAACCGCTCCAGTTCCGCAAACGGCAGCCGCCCGCCGCGCACCAGTTGCTTGCCGTATTCGATACAGCGGTGCTGTGTCGGGATCAGTTTGCCGGGGTTGAGCAGGCCATCGGGGTCGAAGGCGCGCTTGATGCCGAACATCTGCTCGTTTTCCGCCGCTGAAAACTGCACGCACATGCTGTTCAGTTTTTCCACTCCCACGCCGTGCTCGCCCGTCACCGTGCCGCCCATGGCGACGCTGGTCTCCAGGATGTCGGCGCCGAACAGCTCGCAGCGGCGCAGTTGATCGGGGTCGTTGGCGTCGAACAGGATCAGCGGGTGCAGGTTGCCGTCGCCGGCGTGGAATACGTTGCAGCAGCGCAGGCCGTAGGTGCGTTCCATGCGCTGGATCGCCAGCAGAATGTCGGCCAGGCGCTTGCGCGGGATGGTCGAGTCCATGCACATGTAGTCGGGGCTGATGCGGCCGCTGGCGGGAAAGGCGTTCTTGCGCCCGCTCCAAAAACGCAAACGCTCGGCCTCCGACTGGCTGGCCGCGATGTTCGTGGCGCCCGAGGCCGTCAGTACCTGCGACAGGCGGGCGATTTCTTCTTGCACTTCTTTCGGCGTGCCGTCGGATTCGACCAGCAAGATGGCCGCCGCGTCCAGGTCGTAGCCGGCGTGGACGAAGTCCTCGACGGCGGCGGTCATGGGCTTGTCCATCATCTCCATGCCGGCGGGGATGATGCCGGCGGCGATCACCGCCGCCACCGCGTCGCCGGCCTGCCGCACGTCGGCAAAGCTGGCCATGATGCAGCGCGCCAGCCGCGGCCTGGGCAGCAGCTTGACAGTGACTTCGGTGGTTACGGCCAGCATACCCTCGCTGCCGGTGACCAGCGCCAGCAGTTCGTAGCCCGGCGCGTCCAGCGCGGCGCTGCCGAACTCCACCGGCTCGCCCGCCGCCGTGAAGCCCTTGACCTTGAGCACGTTGTGCACCGTCAGCCCGTATTTCAGGCAGTGCACGCCGCCGGCGTTTTCGGCCACGTTGCCGCCGATGGTGCAGGCGATCTGGCTGCTGGGGTCGGGCGCGTAGTACAGGCCGTGCGCCGCCGCCGCTTCGCTGATGGCCAGGTTGCGCACGCCGCACTGCACCACCGCCGTGCGCGCCAGCGGGTCGATTTTCAATATCCGGTTCAGCCGCGCCAGCGACAGCGTCACCCCGCGCTCGTGCGGCATGGCGCCGCCCGAAAGCCCGGTGCCCGCCCCGCGCGCCACCACCGGCACGCCCAGGCGGTGACAGGCTTGCAGCGCCGCCTGCACCTGCTCGTCGCTGACCGGCAGCGCCACCGCCAGCGGGCGCTGCCGGTAGGCGGTCAGGCCGTCGCATTCGTAGGGCGCGGTCTGCTCCGCCGCCCACAGCAGGCTCTCGGGCGGCAACACGGCTTGCAGCGCCTGCACGATTTGCGCTTGCAGCTCTTGTCTTGATAGCTGACTGGCGGGTTCAGCGGCGGCGGATGGGGTGGGGTCTGGCATGGCTCGCACCGTAACGGCTGCGGGTTGGGGTTCGCCTGCGGCGCGCCCCAACCCGCAAATTCATGGAATGACTGTCCACTATAGGCCCTAGACCCGCGCGCCTGCGCGGGCCATGCTGTAATCGCGCCCATGCAAGAAATATCAGACGCGGCAACGCCCTGGCGTTTGTCCGTGGCGCCGATGCTTGACTGGACGGACAAGCACTGCCGCTTTTTCCACCGGCTGCTGACGCAACGCACGCGGCTCTACACCGAGATGGTGACCACCGGCGCCCTGCTGCACGGCAGCGAGCGGCGGCACCTGCGCCACGACGAGGCCGAACACCCGCTGGCGCTGCAACTGGGCGGCAGCGAGCCGTCCGAGCTGGCGCGCTGCGCCGCCATGGGCGCGCGCTGGGGCTACGACGAAATCAACCTCAACTGCGGCTGCCCCAGCGAGCGCGTGCAGCGCGGCGCCTTCGGCGCCTGCCTGATGGACGAACCGGCGCTGGTGGCCGACTGCGTGAAGGCGATGACCGACGCGGTGGACGTGCCCGTCTCCGTCAAGCACCGCATAGGCATCGATGGCGAGGAAAGTTACGGCTTCGTGCGCGACTTCGTGGGCGCGGTGGCCGAGGCCGGCTGCCGCGTGTTCATCGCGCACGCGCGCAACGCCTGGCTGAGCGGCCTGAACCCGAAGGAAAACCGCGAAATTCCGCCGCTGCGCTACGACATCGTGTACCGCCTGAAGCAGGATTTTCCGCACCTGACCATCGTGTTGAACGGCGGCGTCACCACGCCCGAGCAGATCGCCGAGCACCTGCTGCGCGTCGATGGCGTGATGCTGGGCCGCGCACCCTACCACGACCCGTGGATGATGGCCGAATGGGACGCGCGCTTTCTGGGCGGCCCGCCCTGCGCGCGCACCCCCGACGAGGTGGAGGCAGCGATGCTCGCCTACATGCAGCGCGAAGCGGCGCAAGACGGCACGCCCTGGCCCGCCATCGCCCGTCACACGCTCGGCCTGCACCACGGTCGCCGTGGCGCGCGGCTGTGGCGGCAAGTGTGGAGCGACCACACCTTGAAGGCGCTGCCGCCCGAGCAGGTGTGGGCGCTCGCGCGGGCGCATTTGCAGGCCAGCGCCCTTGACACCGATGCTGGCGGCAGCCAGCCGCAGCCCGTGGGGCCTCATCACGCCTGAAGCCTCGGGCGAGTCAAGCGCAATCCGGCCCTGACACCCGGAATGCACTTTCCACAGGCGCGCCAGCGGCGCTTCATGTTGATCGGTTCATCCAGACGCGGGATGAACAGATGACCGCTGTCTGCAATGCGTTTTCTTGCAATGGGCGCGCCGGGTCAGTAGCGTCCGGTTCATTGGTTGCAAGCGATTCATGGGTGTCCACGATTTGAATTTCGGTCTGACACACTGCCCTGAAGGACGGGCTCTCTCGGTGTTGAGCGGGATGCGCGCGCTTCATGGGTCAGGCCGCCGGCGCGCCGATGGTGAAGCCGGCGGCGCGCACTGCGTCAAGCAGCTTTTCGCGCCGACCCCCGCTGTAGAAAATGATGCACGCCGGGTAGTCCCGCCGGGTGTGATGAATGCGAATGCCGGTGCTGAGTACCGGGATCCAGCCGACCGGCTCGACAGCGGTCACATCGGCAGTGGCGAAGGTGTACGTTCGCAGGCAACGGACTCGCAGGGCGCCGGGCGCGACCTGAATGGAGGCGAACGGCCAACTGGCGTATGACCCTCCGAAGTCAAACGGCCAACCGGCGTATGGCCCTCCGGCTCCGGCCTTTGCTCCGCCGCGCATGGAAAATGAGTTTGTGTTCATGGACGCCCTGATCGCAACGGCCCGCTGCGGGCCAGAAGATTGAGGACTCGATTGAACTGCAGCCCGGCCTGCCCTCAGCGGCGGGAAGGGGCGCGACGGTTCAATAATGATAGCTGGCTGCGCCGGGCCCTTTTCAGCATGTTTCATATCTGAGAATGTTGGCAGGCAAGCGCAGCCAGCACCTTTTTCAGGAGCGTGGAGAGCAGGCGCTCAGGGCGCAATCTGGCGGCGCGGCCCTGCTCCTAAAATACCGCCTGCCTCAACTTCATCTCATGTGAGCAGCGCATGGAACGC
>WRJY01000084.1 GCA_009778355.1 Desulfovibrionaceae bacterium
ACCGTAGCGCAAGGCAGCACCCTCAGCGGCAACACGGTATACGTGCAGGGCCAGAACATCACCATCGAAGGCAGCAACGTCGTCAGCACCCAGGGCACGCTCCTGCAAGCTGACAACGACATCAACATCATCGCGGCCAGCAGCACCAGACAAGAAAGCCAGCTTCGCGACGAGAAGAAATCGGGCCTGCTCAGCGGCGGGGGCGTGGCCGTGACCATTGGCTCGCAGCAGATGTCCACCGACCACAAGGGCGTGCAAACCACCGCCGTGGGCAGCACCGTAGGCAGCGTCGAAGGCGACGTTGCCATCATGGCCGGCAACAAGTACACCCAGACCGGCAGCGACGTGCTGGCCCCGGGCGGCGACATCGACATCAGAGCCAGGAAAGTGGACATCGACGAAGCGCGCGAGAGCGGCAGCGACGCGGTGCAAACCAAATTCAAGCAAAGCGGCCTGACGATAGCCCTGTCCACCCCGGTGCTCAACGCCATGCAGACCGCGCAGCAAATGGGCCAGGCGGCGGGCAACACAGACGATGGCCGCATGCAGCTTTTGGCCGGCGCATCCGCGGCGCTGGCCGGCAAGAACGCCCTGGACGCCGTGCGGGCCGGGCAAGGCATCACCGTCAACGGCAAACCCAACCAGATCCAGACCGGCACAGGCGCCGACAACCAGCCCACCTATACCGACGCCAATGCCGCCGACAAGGCCGGCGGCGTCAGCATCAGCATCAGCGTAGGCGCCAGCAAGAGCCAGAGCGACAGCACACAAAAGAGCGACACCGCAGCCGGCTCCAGCGTTGAAGCCGGAGGCAAAGTCAGCATCCGCGCCACCGGAGGCGGCCAAGACAGCAACCTGACCATCCAGGGCAGCGCCGTGCGCGGCAACGACGTTTATCTCAAAGCCGACAACAAAATCAACCTGCTGGCCGCCGAGAACACCGCCGAGCAGCACAGCAGCAACAAAAGCAGCAGCGCCAGCGTAGGCGTTGCCGTCAGTTTGGGCTCCAACACCGGCATTGGCTTCACGGCCTCGGCCAGCGCGGCGCGCGGCAACGCCGACGGCGCCGACCACACCTACACCAACACCCACGTCGAGGCAAGCAACCGGCTGGTCATGGAAAGCGGCGGCGACACCAACATCGTGGGCGCCGTTGCCAGCGGCCGCCAAGTCAAGGCCGACATCGGCGGCGAGCTGAACATCGAAAGCCTGCAAGACACCAGCGTCTTCGACAGCAAGCAGCAGAGCATTGGCGGCAGCGTCATGATTGGCGCCGGCGGTGGCGGCAGCTTCAGCTACAGCAAGAGCAAGATCGACAGCGACTACGCCAGCGTCGCCGAACAAAGCGCCATCAGGGCAGGCGAGGGCGGCTTCGACATCACCGTCAAAGGCCACACCGACTTGAAGGGCGGGGCCATCACCAGCACGCAAGCGGCAGTCGACGAAGGCCGCAACCACTTCGAGAGCGCCACACTCGCCACCTCCGACATCGACAACCACGCCAGCTACAGCGCCGAGTCGATTGGCGTAGGCCTGGGCACAGGCGGCGGCAAGGCCATGCTCACAGGCGGCATCGGCGTAGGCAGCGACAGCCGATCGGCCAGCAGCACCACGCAAGCGGCCATCAGCGGCTACGCCGGCGACAGCCAAGCGCGAACCGGAGACAAGGAAAGCGGTATTGCGCCCATCTTCGATCAGGACAAGACGCAAAAGGAAATCGACGCGCAGGTGCTGATCACGCAGCAGTTTGGCGCCAATGCGGCCAAAGCCGTAGGCGACTATGCCAGCGACAAGACCAAAGAGCTGCGCCAGCAAGCCAGCCAGGAAACCGATCCGACGCGGCAACAGGAGCTGCTGGCCGAAGCCCAAAAGTGGGATGAAGGCGGCGCCTACCGCGTACTGGCGCACACCGCCATCGGCGCACTGACGGGCGATGCCGGCGGCGCGCTGGGAGCGGGCGCCAGCGCCCTGGCCGCGCCGGGCATCGACGAGCTCACCAGCGCCCTGCCCGCAGGCGTGCGCGAAGCCGTCGGTGCCGGCATCGCCGCAGGCCTGGGCGCGGCCACCGGAGGCACCGCAGGCGCCGCCAGCGCCTTCAACGCCGAAGTCAACAACAGGCAGTTGCATCAAACAGAACGTGACTGGGCCAAGGCCAATGTCGACAAATACCGTCAATACATCGCGGACAAGACAGGCACCGACATCACCTCCGAGCAGGCATACCAGCAACTGCTTACGGCGGGCTATGAACTGGTCGATTATGCAGCCGAGAGCTATCCAGATAACCTCGACCCCGGCATCGACAAGCTGGCCAAACAGTTCATCGTTGCGAATACGACAGGCGCCGACCTGTTTGTGGCCACCGCAGCAGAGAAGGCCAATCCGACGCTCTACGGCAACGCCGATGGCAGCAAAACGCCGGAGCAGCAGGCTCTTTCTGGAAGGAAAACGCCGGGCGAGAAAGCCAGTGCGGCAGTCACCAGGGCCAATGAATACATCGGCCAGCCTTGCGGCACCAACTGCAAGGACAAGTTTGAGTCCATTGACAACGCGATCGGTGCGTTGCAGGAGGCTCGGGTGCTGTATCAGGATGATCCTGGCAGCGTGCGGTTGATTGACTCGCAGATTGACTTGCTCAGGCAAGGCATGACCGCAGATGAATTGGCTCGAGGTAGCGCCCAGAGCATAGCCGACAAGGATAAAATGGTGGCCGAAGTGCTTCTGGGCTCGCCAACGTCCGTAGTGATGGGCTCTGAGGTCAAGGGAACGATTGCAGCGATAGAATCTGCTGTCACTAAAGGGGAAACAGTTGCAACGGGGGGTGCGGTTGCCGCAAAGGGGGGAATCGGTGCGGGTGAAACAGCCACTGGCACAGTGTTCGATTCCATCAAAGCAACGCAACCGACCTATCCGGGTTCTACGATTCCGAGATCATTTGAACTAACTCTGCCTAATGGGCAAACAGTGTGGGTTGCAGGAAATGCAACGGAACATATGGCCGAGTTTGCCGCAGGGAAGGCGGTCAATTTCACGCCGGAAGCTGTCAATCTGGCTTCGCAAGCTCAAATGACGAGCTTGCAATCGGCAGTTAATACGGCAACTTTGAATGGAGTTCCATACAACCAATTGATAAATGTTGGGGGATGGGAACTCAAGTTTGCGCCCCCAAGGCAAGCAGGACAATTGCCGTCCTTGATCCACGCTTTGCAAAAGTAATAGATATGGAAATTAAAATAGAACAACCTATTTCGTTGCATTTAGAGGTTTTTGAAACGGATGACCATGTGCCATCCATGCATATGAATGCTCAAATTGTCGTATCTCAATTTCAGCACACATGCCGATACGATGGGGCATTCTGGATTGAGTGTGCGAGTTGGGATAAGTTTACGGATTCTCTCCGTGGCTCATCGTGGCAAGAAGCGGTGTTGCGCGACATTAGTGAGAACTTCATGCTTGCGCTTCGCAGAACCGACGAAGCGGTGCTGCTTGTTTGGGAATTTGCGAAGAAAGACATTGGTGGTAAGCGACAAATAAATGTCGTGTTCTCGTCAGAAATAGACGATGACATGCTTGGAAAAATCAAGAGTGAGTTTCTAGAGTTTCCCGTTTGGTGGTAAGACCTGTAGGCTGTAGGAACTTCACCGCTTTAGCTGCTAAAAGAAACAAAAGCCCTCACGCACCCGGCCACAGGCCGGTGTCGTGAGGGCTTTGCCGTTGATGGTCTGCCGGTCGAGGTTTACCGCGCCTTCCCGCCCACGATCTGGCGCATCCGATCCTGACGCACGGCCATATCCAGGAAGTGGCAGACCAAGTCCTGATCCTCGGGCTTCAAGGCATCGAC
>WRJY01000085.1 GCA_009778355.1 Desulfovibrionaceae bacterium
GGAGGGGGCCCGCGGCGTATCCGGTGGTGACGCCGTGGCCCCCATCCCAACCTTCCCCCAGTGGGGGAAGGGGCAAAACATCAACTCCCGCGAAGGGGCGGCGCGAAGCGCCAGGGTGGTTTCCCAGCGCCAATCAAAGTCCCAGCGCGACCTTCGCCGCCACGGCGAGCTGGTAGATGATTTGCGTGATGCCGCGCGTGACTTCAACCCGCTTGGAGGTGATTTTCGGCAGCACCATGATCTCGTCGCCTGCTTGCAGCGATCCGCGTCCGGCGTCAGCCACGCTGCCGTCCTGGTGCAGCACGATGATCTTGGTGTCGTCGGCGTTCTGCGTGAAGCCGCCGGCCTGCTTCACGTAATCTTCCATCGAGGCTTGCGCGTCATACACGAGCGAGCTCGGGAACTGCACTTCGCCGCTGACCAGCACGAGGTTGCTGCGCTCCGGCACGCGCAGCACGTCGCCGTTTTCGAGCAGGGTCTGGCTGGCGGAGGGCTTGTTGGCCAAAATCACCTGTCCGCGCGGTTCTATCTTGCGCGCGCGCTCCACGAATTGCAGAATCAATTCCGCTTCGCGCGTGCGCAGCGTGGCCTCCTCGCTGGTGGACGAACGGCTCGTCAGGGCGTAAGTCTCCAGATTGCGCAGCGAGGCTTCCAGCATGTCCTTTTGCCGCGCGGCCACCGATTTGCGGAACAACTGCAACGCATTCATGTTGGCTTGCGGGGCCGGGCGGATGCGCGCCATGGCATCGCTCAGGCGCGAGCCGTAGGGCAGCACCAGGGTGCGTTCGCTCAGGTTGGCGCCCTCCACGCGGATCATTACCGTGCCGGGGTACTTGTCGGCGGTGAGCGTGACCTGGTCGCCGTCCTCGATGATGGTGTTGCCCGCCTGCGCCAGCGGGTAGTATTCGCTGCGCTGCTGGGTGCCGGTGTCGCGCACAATGCTCAGGTGCGTTGCCGCCGGGGTGGGGCGCGCCATGGCCAGCAGGTCGCCGGCGCTGATGGTGCGGTCGGTGAACTCGAACACATACGGGTTCAGCACCTCGCCGCTGACCTGCACCGTGTGCTGGCGCGAATGCACCACGATCGAGTCGCCATCGTGCAACTGGATCTTGGCGACGTCTCCCTTCAACAAAAAGTCATAGAGATTGATCGAAATGCGCGGCTGGCCGTTGCGCACGACCTCGACATTCAGGAAACTGCCGCGATCCGGGTCGATGCCGCCGGCCTTGTCCAGGTAGTACAGCACCGTGTTCGACGACAGGCCGCCATACAGGCCGGGGGCGCGCACGAACCCGGTCACGAACACCTTCACCGCCTGCGCCGCTTCCAGGCTGGCATAAGCGCCGACGTTGCTGCGGAACACCCGCTTGATCTGGGCCGTCACCTGCTGATTGAGGTCGCCGTTGCGCACGCCGCGCACGCGCACCGGGCCGACATTGGGGATGAAGATATTGCCCTGGGCATCGACCGCCTGGGAGCTTTCCAGATTGAAGGCGCCCCACAGCCGGACGCTGACGCGGTCGCCTTCGGTCAGTTGGTAGTCGGGGTTGAAACCGCTGAACGATTCCGTGCTGAAACGCCCGCTGAACATCTGCGAGCCAAAAATGACCGGCGTGCTCGACGTGGCCGGGTTGGGCGGCAGCGGGGGCAGCGGCAATTGCTGCCCCGGCGCGCCGGGGTTCCCCGTGACGTAAGTGACTCCTGCGGGCCCGCTCGCGGCCATTCCGGGCACGTTGAGCGGCGTGCTCTGAACGCTGCCTCGCGGGCTGGTGTTGAGCAAGTCGCTGCTGGTTTGGGCCAGGGCCGCGGCTGGCGCCAGAACGATACAGGCGCAACCCGCGCCCAGGCGCAAGGCGCGGTTGACAAAAGTTGAATAATGCATGGCAGGCATCAATCCTGGTGCTCACGAATGGTTGCCAGCACCAGGCGCACAATGCCGTAGAGCAGCGAGCACACGACGAGCAGCGTGATGAGGTTGTAGATGATGCGCGGGTAGAGCGCGATTTCCGGCAGCGAGGGCGGCTCGATCACCACCAGGCTTTTGACCTTGCGGATGGAATCTATCCGGGAGCTTTCCACCGCGGTCAGGGCCAGTTTGTAAGTGTCTTCGGCGAAACCCAACGCTATTTTCAGGTCCTGGAACTCGGCGGCCAGCGCGTTCAACGCCTTGTCGTTTTCGCTGGCAATCGAGCGGGTTCGCTCGGCTTCCAACTGCCCGCGCATGGCCTCGACCTGTTTGCGCAGCGCCTGCACCTGGTAGGAGTCTTCAGTGAGGTAGCTGCGCGCGGAGCGCAATTCGGCTTCCTGCTTGGTCAGCGTGGCCTGCAAATCCGCGGTGAGCGCGCCCGCTGCCTGCGCTTGCGCCATGGGGTCCAGCCAATGGTGCTCGCGCTGAAAGGCCAGCATTTTTTGCTGGGCTTCTTGCAGACGTTCCTGGGCGCGCTTCAACTCGCCTTCTGAAAATTTCATCTGCTCGCCTGAAATACGCTGCGAAAAATCGTTGACGAAGCGTTCGCTTTCTTCCAGTATGGCTTTGTTCAATTCCTGGGCGAATGCAGGATCGAACCCTTCCACCTCGATAGTGAGCAGGGCGGCCTGGTCCTGAAACGTCACCTTCACGCGGCTGCGGTAATAATCCAGAAACCATTCCTGGCTGGTGCCGCCCCACAAGCGGAAGAACGGGTCGGTTTTTTGCGATTGGTAATGCTGGCGCAGGTGCAGGCGCGCATCGAGCTTGTTCAGCAAACCCAGCGAGTGGATGTATTCTTTGACATACAACGGGTCGTTCTGCGACGGCGCGCTCAGCCCCGGGATGGCCAGCAGCAAGCCAGAGGCCGCGCTTCCGGTATTGGACTGGCGCACTCCTATCTCTGATTCCGACACATAACGGTCAGCGGCAAAGAACGGGTAATAAATGCAGGCCAGCGCCAGCGGCGCGGCAATGAGCAGCAGCTTGAGCCGGTGCGGCAGGGGTATATCGGTGAATTTCATGCCGCGCGCACTCCTGCACCTTGGCCCGGCGCATCGGCGGCAATGGCAATGGCCGGTTTCTGCTGGTAGGCCGCAATGCCGGCCTCGACGTCATCGTACAAGGTCGCAACGCCGTTTTGCACGAGAACGACGACCTGGCAGAGTTTTCTGATGTCTGTCATGCTGTGTGAAACCAAAATGATATTGGCCGAATCCATTTTCTCGCGGAAAACCGCCTGGCTCTTGTTTCTGAACTGCGCATCACCGGTCGCCATCACTTCGTCGATCAGGTAATAGTCGAAGTCGAACGCCATGCTCAAGCCGAACGCCAGCCGCGAACGCATGCCCGACGAGTAGGACTTGACCGGCAAATCAAAGTAGTCGCCGATATCGGCAAAGTCGCGCACGAATTCCACGGCGCGGCCCATGGCTGGCCCGTGCGCGCCGTACAGGCGGCAGACGAACTCGGTATTGTCGCGCCCCGTCAGCGAGCCCTGCAAGCCGCCGCTCAGGCCCACCGGCCAGGAAATGCGCTGGTCGGTCACCACCTGGCCGCTGTCGGGCGTGTCGATCTTGCCAATCAGCCGCATCAGGGTCGATTTGCCCGCGCCGTTGGGGCCGATCAGGCCAATGCTGACGCCGGTGGGAAAAGAGAAGTTCAGGTCCCTGAAAACGTAGCGCCGCCCGTGCGGCGTGCGGTAGGACTTGCTCAACTGGCGCAACTCGATCATGCCGGCTGCTCCCCCGCGTTTCGTGCGGCCCTCAGCCCCCAAAGGGGGAGGGAGAAACAGCCGCGCCCTTTCGCGACAACCTCCGAGGCAGTCATGTTTTGCCCCTTCCCCCTCTGGGGGAAGGCTGGGATGGGGGCTACGGCGTTACCACCGG
>WRJY01000086.1 GCA_009778355.1 Desulfovibrionaceae bacterium
TTGCAGGGCGCGGCCCAGCCAGAGGCCGGGCCTGTTCGCGCTGTCCAAAGGCGCGCAGGCGCCTTTGGAGCCGCAGCGCTCACCCTTGCCTGGCACGCCAATCACTCTACTTTCGGGCGCATCCAACTGCCGTTTTTAGGTTGAAACGCGAATTGGAATCAGCCCCGCGCCTTGTCGGCCTCGCTGGTGAAGGCGTCGGCGTAAAACTCTTGCGGCGGCAGGCCGGCCTGGACATAGTCCTGGCGCGCCGAATCGACCACGATGGGCGCGCCGCAGGCATAGACCTGGTGGCCCGACAGGTCGGCAAAGTCTTGCAGCGCCGCGCGGTGCACGAAGCCGGTGCGGCCGCTCCAGCCGTCTTGGGGCAGCGCGTCGGAAATCACGGGCACGTAGCTCAGGCGCGGCATTTCGGCCAGCCGGGCCTTGATCCAGCCGTCGAGGTACAGGTCTTGTGGACGGCGGCCGCCCCAGTACAGCACGGCCTCGCGCGTGGCGCCCATGAACTGCATGTGTTCGATGAGGGCCTTGATGGGCGCAAAGCCCGTGCCGGAGGCCAGCAGGATGATGGGTTTGGGCGAGTCGTCGCGCAGATAAAAACTGCCGTAAGGCCCCTCGATGCGCAGGATGTCTCTTTCCTTCATGGCCGAGAACACGTGGTCGCTGAACTTGCCGCCGGGCATGTGGCGCACATGCAGCTCGATCATCGGCGAGCCGCTTTCGGCCAGCGTATGCGGCGCATTGGCCATGCTGTAGCTGCGCCGCGCGCCGTCTTGCAGGATGAATTCGACGTACTGCCCGGCGTGGTACTGAAGAATGTCGCCCGCCGGCAGTTGCAGCCCGATGCGCATCACGTCGTGCGACAGGCGTTCGAGCCGCGCCACGCGGGCCGGCATTTTCTTGACCGGGAAGGCGTCCGCGCGCGTGACCTGACGCGATTGCAGCACCACGTCGCTGGCGGCGTGGGCGCAGCAGGTCAGCACGTAGCCCTGGGCTTCGTCCTCGGCGGTCAGCGCCTTGGCCTGGTGCGGGCCCATCTGAACCGTGCCCGACAGTTTTTTGCACTTGCAGGAACCGCAAGCGCCGTCCTTGCAGCCGTAGGGCAGGCCGATGCCCTGGCGGATGCCGGCAGCCAGCAAGCTCTCCTGCGGTTCGGCCTCGAAGCTGCGGCCGCTGGGTTGCACGGTGATGGTGTGGGTCATGGGTTGGTTATCCTGTCGCCGGGCAATGCGTTTGCACAATGGCGGGCCTGCCCGCCCGAATTTCAAAAAGGTCGATTTTGCCGTCTAACCAGACTCCCGCGGGCGCCTTGCCGGCGCGCTTTCGGCGTGTGCGCGTGTTGATCGCCGGCTTTGGCGATGTCGGCCAGCGCGTGGCGCGCCTGCTGCCGGCGCGCGCGCGCGTGCTGGCGCTGACCCGCGATGCCGCGCACGCGCCGGCGCTGCGCTCGCAAGGCGTGCAGCCGCTGACGGGCGATCTGGACGACGCGGCCGGCTTGAGCCGGTTGGCGGGCATTGCCACCCACGTCATTCATTTGGCGCCGCCGCCGGGCGAAGGCGAGGGCGATCCGCGCACCGCGGCGCTGCTGCGCGCGCTGGCGCAGCGCGGCGCGCCACTGGCGCTGGTGTACGGTTCGACCAGCGGCGTTTATGGCGACTGCGGCGGGGCGCTGGTGGCGGAGACGCGCGCCGTGCGCCCCGGCACGGCCCGCGCGCGCCGCCGCGTGGCGGCTGAAGGGCGGGTGCGCGCCTTTGGCCGCATGACCGGCGCGCGCGTCAGCGTGCTGCGCATTCCCGGCATCTACGCCAGCGACCGCGCGGGCGGCACGCCGCGCGAGCGCCTGCTGCGCGGCACGCCGGCGCTGACGCCGCAAGACGACGTGTTCACCAGCCACATCCACGCCGACGACCTGGCGCGCGCCTGCATCGCCGCGCTGTGGCGCGGGCGGCCGCAGCGCGTGGTGCATGTCAGCGACGACAGCCAGTTGCGCATGGGCGAGTACTTCGACTTGGCCGCTGATCTGTATGGCCTGCCCAGGCCGCCGCGCATTGGCCGCGCCGCCGCGCGCGAGCAATTGCCGCCGGCGCTGCTGTCATTCATGGGCGAATCGCGCCGCCTGGACAACACGCGCCTGAAACGCGAGCTGCGCGTGCGCTTGCGCCACCCGACGCCGCGCAGCGGCTTGTCCGCGGAAGGGTTCAGTGCAGGAGCAAGTCCGGCGCCGCCTTGAGCCTGTCCAGCGCCTGGCGCGTGGCGCGCACGGTCAGCGCTTCGTCCTCCAGCGGCGTCAGCAGACCGGCTTGCAGGTACGAGGCCAGGCGGCGCGTCTGCACCAGATAGGTCTTGCTGCCGCTGTTGGCCAGCAGGTGCAACTGGCCGCGCGCGCTGCGCCAAGCGTATTGCACCTGGATCACCGCGCCACGGAGTTCGAGCGAGAACCAGGCGCCCAGCTCCAGCTCGCGCGCCCACTGCAACATGCCCTGGCTGGGCTGCGAGCCGCCGCTGGAGATCACCTCCAGCGTATCGCCTTCAACGCCAAACATCAGCTCGATCATGTCGGTGTCGAGCAAGAGGTCGCCCTCGGGATCGTCGGTCACCACGTCTTCCAGCTCGGCCAGCCCGCGCGCCAGATCGTCCAGGGTGGACTGGGCGATGCTTTCCGCGCCCGAGACGAAAGCCTGCATCACGGCGTCGTTGATCAGTTTGATGTGGCCGTCCTGCTCGCCGGCGGCAATCGCCAGGGAGCCCATGCCTTCGCGCAGCACGGCGATCACGTCGGGCAGTTTTTGCAGGACGAAGCCGCGTTCGGCGCGGTCGGAGCGCGGGCTCACCGCCCACAGCAGGTCGGCGGCGGCCTGTTTGAGGCGCAGCGTCTGGGCGTGCTGCGGGCCGTGGCGCACCGCCGCCATGGCCAGCGCTTCGGACCAGACATGAAACAGGAACTCGCGCACCTCGTTGGTGACGGGCACGTGGTCGAGCATTCGGCGCAGTTCGATGGTGTACTGGATCGACAGCGCCTCTTTCTGCTCGATTTGCTGCGCCAGCGTGGCCACCTGCCGCACGGCCCCGTCCTCGGTGAGCGAGCGGCCCAGAAATTTCTTGAATTCCTCCAGCACCAGTTGGTACACGCGGCGGCCCGTTTCGGGGTATTGCTCGATCACCTGCACGATGCGCTTGATCTCGCGTTCCAGCCGGCTGCCGCTGATGTGCGCGGCGTCGAACCCCAGCGCGCAGGCGCCCATGCGGTCGATCAACTGGCGCGCGGGGTGCTCGGACGAGGCGAAAAAGTCCGGCTCGGCCAGCGCCAGCCGCAACACCGGAATTTGCAGCCGCGCGAACCACACCCGGATCGACGGCGCAATCCGCTCCTCGGCCAGGATGGCCTGGAACATCAGCGCCACGATTTCGATGATGGCCTTTTCGCTCGGCTTCTCGGCCTTGGCCTTCAACTCGGTGGCCCGTTTGCGCAACTGAGCCGCTACCGACTGCGCGTGCTCGGCGGAAACCGGCCTGATGGCGCTGGAGCCGGACACGCCCATCAGTTCGGTTTCGGCGAACGGCGCGAGCGGCTCGGCCAGCGCGCGCGCCAGCGGCGGCGACAACCGCGACGCCGGCGCAGCGGCTGCGGAGCCAGTGTCGATGCCGCCGATCCGGTCGCCCAGCAGGCGGCGCAATTGCCCCAGCACGCCCTGGGCGCGCTCGCGGATGCGCGCCAGCGGCGGCGCGCCGGTTTCCATGCGGGTTTCATCGTCGGCGCGCGCCAGCGCCGAATGGCGCACATAAGCCGTTGTCTCATCGGTCAGGCCGTGGGGCGTGTACCCGCCGATGCGGGGCATGGGCGCGCCTGGCGGCTTTTGCGCGGCGCCGCCGGCGGCGGGCGCGCCGCTCCAGTCAGC
>WRJY01000087.1 GCA_009778355.1 Desulfovibrionaceae bacterium
AACCGCCGAAACGTGTCGAAACGCACCGAAACGTCGATGTAACAGCAAACAGCGGCATAACTTCACGAAACTTCACGATTTCCCTTTGGGGGCCCCTTGCGCAAGGCAAGCGAAAAGCCAGCGCCGCCCCCTCTTTTCGCCGCCGACCCGCCCAAGCCCCGTAATCCTGGAAACGGCAGTTCACCGCTTGCAACCTTCACGAGGGCCGCATGGCGATTGACCTTTGGGACTTCGATGAAGCTCACCGCTTGGGTGAGAACGCTGCGCACTCGCCAGCGCCGCGCTCGACGCGCCATGCGGCGTTGCTCGCCCTTGCCTGACGCGCCGAACACGGCGGCTGGCGAGCGCGTTCAACTGCTTAATTCAACTTCCAGCAATCCTTGGCGCTGAGGGTTCCGCTGACCGACCGCTGGGAGGCGCTATTGAGGATGAAATTGCCGCACTGGGTATCGCTGACCTGGGGGCCGCCTGGCTTGGGCGTGGCTGTCAGCGTGTACTGCGTGGCGCTGGCACTGGAAATGGCCAAGTTGTAATACCCCTCGGGCGAAGTGGCGGGGTAAACATTGGCCGAGGCCGCGCCAAGACCAGCAGTGGCATAAGTCTGGTTCTGGCTGAAGTAGCGTTCCATGGCCGCGGCCACCTCGGTCAGCGCGCGCGTGGCGTCGGTGCGGCGGGCGCGCTGCATGTACGCGGCGTAGCTGGGAATGGCGATGGCAGCCAGAACGGCGATGATGGCTACCACGATCATCAGTTCGATCAGCGTAAAGCCCCGCGTTTGTCGCCGCTCGCACGGTCCGGCCCGTACGCAGACGCGCTCGCCACCCGGTGTGCTCATGGTTTGCATGGCTGGTCTCCGGTTACTTGCCGCTGCCGGGCCTGGGTTGCCGCGGCGCCGGCGGCGCGGAGGCTGGCCCGCTTGCCGGGAGCATCTGCGGTCCGGCCGTAACCCGACCGCTGGCGTTCCTGGGGACAGATGGCCGCGCGGGCAACATCTGCGGCTGCGCCGCAGGCTGGTTGCTAGCGGGCGGTGGCGGAGCCGGTTGCTGCGCCCCGGCCGTGCTGGCCAGACCCAGCGTAAGGCCAAGAAACAGGTATTTCATGGTACGCATGATGGATTTATCCTTTCATTGTGACAATTAATTACTGCGCTGAAAGATCGCGCCAGGATTGACGCTGGTCGCCCGCGCCCGGTCTTTCCTTCTTGATGCACGCTTTGCCGGTGTTCGAGTTGAATATTTTGATCTGGAAACCGTCCGCGTTCATGATGATGGGCGATGAAAGCAGGCTGTCGGCGCAAGGGTCGGGGTCGCCACCGCCACCAGGACTATTGACGGGAACGCTCTGTACGCCCGAGGCCGATTGCAATAATCCGTGATGCGTGAACTTGTCGCTGTCGTCGAAGTGGCCGTCTTGATTCACATCAAAAGGCGAGTTTTGCAACGGGCCGCCGGTCAAGGGATCGATATCCATCAGCCAACTGGTGCCGCCAGCGGAGCACTGGTCAGTCGAGACCGAGGGAGTATTGGTCACAAAGATCAGCCGGTTGCTGTTGATTTGGAAGTTTCCGGTGACTTTTTCGCCTGTTTCCGGCAAATCCATATACCAGCCGCGCTGGGTTTGCCAGTTGACCGTATTCGTGGTCGTCAGACGATAGCGGCTACCAAGGATGACGTCCGTCACCTCGTCAATCACCTGTCCGACCATCATGTTCCTGTTGGACGTACTGGGCGCGGCCACGGCGGCGGTGTTGTTGTCCCAAACGCCATAGACGGTGTTGGTCGTGGTCAGCAGGTTGTCCTTGTCTTCAAAGCTCTTGCCAGATCCAAAGTAAACCATTTGGCCGCCGTAGTAGGTTGGGCCGGGGCCGACGTCGGGTTTTGCGGTAATGGGCTGAGCAGCGCCTCCGTCCGTTTTGGCGGTATACAGGGGCGAGCACTGCGCCGGCGCGCACGAAGCCGTGGTGCCGCTGACTCCGCCGAGAACGGGCGCGCCGCTGAAAGCCACGTTCCATTCGCTGGGGCTGTCGCTGCTGATGTCGAACTTCCACATATGCCCTTGCAAATCGCCGGCATAGACGTATTCGACATTGCCGTCGCCGTCCACATCAACCGGGGCCGGGGTGGACAGGCCGTTGGCTTTGTAGTCAACGGCTTGCGCCCAGCCGTAGCCGGTGTCAAACTTCTTGATGAGCTGGCCGGTTTGCAGATCCACCACGTATAGCACGGCGTTGCCGGTGGCGCTGGGCGAACCATCGTCGTCCATGTTGCCATAGCCGTTGCCGAAGATGGCGACCCAGTGACTGCCTGACGCGGTGGCCGCGCGCACCCGGGCGATGGAGGGCTGGCTGAAGGTGTAACCCAGATCGGTGTCGAACATGGGCGTCGCCGGGTTCTGCAAGGGGCCGGTGGTAATGGTATTCCGGTCAGTAAACTCCCACAGCACGGAGCCGGCGCCAAAGGTTCCTGGGTTGGTTACGTCCAGTGCGTAAATGCCCTGGCCGCCCGCGTTCAACCCGCCAACCAGCACCGTGCGCCACTGGCCACCGAAGTACACGTCGCTGACCGTGGGCGAGCCGTCCACGAAGTAATGATGGCTCATAGTAGAGGAGGCGGGGTCAGCCAGCAAAGGCAGGTTGGGCAGCACGACGCCCGGAATGTAGGCGAACATTTCCGCCCCGGTATCGGCCCTGAAGGCGTGCAACATGCCGTCGTTGGCACCCACGTAGAGCATGGGCGTGCGGCTGGTGGTGGAGGTCACGAAGGTGCTGTACGCGGGCGCGGGCGCCGGCTCCAGCGTGGGCGGATAGCTCATGCTGGCCCGGGCCGCGTACACTGCGGCGGAGTTGGCGATGTCGCCCAGCAGATTGCTGCGGGCGCGGTAGCTGTCCGGAGCGGTGCCGCTGGGCGCCTCGTTGGCGTGGTCGCCCTTGAGGTAATTGATCATCAGGCTGACGTTGGCGCCGCCGGCCCCATAGTAGTTTGGCTCGGCCGGAACGTAGTTGGACGCGATCGGGCTGGCCCTGTTGAGGAGCCAGGCGGCCACGTGGGGATCGGGAGCGATCCCGGCCGCGGTAAATTCGGCGCCCTGCCCAAATGCCGGCAGCATGGTGTACACGTTGCGGCTGGCGCCCCCCGTTATTTTGCCAGTGGCGGCGGAATCCCATGCCGGGGTACCGTCCATCGCACCGGTACTCGGATTGATTTGATAGGCCAGCAAGTGCCCGCCCCAATTGGCGGGGTCGTAAGTGGCTTGATATATGTACGTGTCGGTAGTCAACTGCGTCGAATTTGCCGCTACTGCCGCTGCCGCCGAGGACGTGGACGCGATATTGCTGAAAATCGTGGCAAACGCGGCATCGAGCGAGGCTTGATCGCTGGCGCTGTAGGCATTGCCGGTGCCGCCAGCGGCGGCAAAGGTGTTGAGCGCGCTCGCGCCGGCAGCCTCTGAGCCAAAGCCGATAAAATAAGTTGACACTTTCGCATCTGATTGCAACAGGTTTTTCGCGGCCGTAACCACGCCGCTGTTGATGTCACCTGAAAGGGCATTGGGGCGCAGCGAGGGCAAGCCGTCGGTCAGGAACACCGCGAAATTCTTGGTGCATGAGGACACGGCAGGCTGCGCAGCAGGGCCGCCTTGCCTGGAATCGAATGGAAGCGCGGCGGCAGGTTGGGCGGTTCCGCCGTTGAAGTAAGAGTTGGCGGTTTGCAGCGAACCTTCCATGGGCGTTTCGCCCACATTTTCCAGCGGGTAACTGGCATTTTTCCAACGACCGCCATCCGAACTGCCGTAAGCCACGCCGTCGTACGTCGGATCCTGGAGCTTGGTGAGCAAGGAGTTGGCCTGAGCGGAACCGACCGGCGCCGGGGCGATGGGCACATGCAGATACCCCATCGACGAAGTT
>WRJY01000088.1 GCA_009778355.1 Desulfovibrionaceae bacterium
TGAAACTGCTGTGGGACTACATCAAAACCCACAACCTGCAAGACCCCGCCGACAAGCGCACCCTCGTCGCCGACGCCAAACTGCGCCCCCTCTTCGGCGCCGACCGCGTCGGCATGTTCAAGCTGGCTGGCATCGCGGGGCGGCATCTGACGTAACAACTTGCATGCCGATCTGTGACTTGCGTCGGGTGTAACTTATAGATTACGATCGGGCCATGTTCACGGTTCGCCGTCACCACGAATTCAATCAATGGTTGAATGGCCTGCGCGATGCCTTCACCCGCGCCCGTTTGATCAAGCGGATTGAAAGAGCCGAACGCGGCCTGCTCGGCGATGTGAAGCCGGCTGGTGAAGGCGTATTCGAGATGCGCGAGGACTTCGGCCCCGGCTGGCGCATGTACTACATCCAGCGCGGACAGGCGGTGATCCTGATGCTCGGCGGCGGCGACAAGTCCACACAGGCTGCCGACATCAAAGTAGCCATTGCAATGGCAAAGACTATTGAGGATTGAAAGATGGACAAAAAAATCAAGGTATCCGACCTGCCGGTGTTCGACGCTGCCCAGTATCTGGACAGCGATGAAATGATTGCGGCCTACTTGGCCGTCTCCATGGAAGACGACGACCCGGCCGAGTTGGTGCGCGCCTTGGGTACAGTGGCCCGCGCGCGCGGCATGACGCAGCTTGCCCGCGAAACCGGTCTGGCGCGCGAAGCCCTGTACCGCTCGCTGTCGGCGGATGGCAATCCGAGTTTTGCCACCATCACCAAAGTAATGCACACGCTGGGACTGAAACTGGTGCCGCAACCGATTGCCGCGCACTGAGATCGTAAACAGGCTCTGAAAGCCAGCACAGGGCAGGCCGCATCAAACATGCGGCAACCTGTCAAGCGACACCCAGGCGACAACACGCCAGTCACAGCGCTAGGCGCCGTCGATACACTGCCGCTGGTGTCCACATCCTTCACGCCCCCAGCCGCCAGCCCCAGCAGCCTGAGCGCGCGCGCGGCCTGGGCGATGCTGCTGGCGCTGGCCTGTGGCTTCGCACTGAGCCAGGCATTTCGCACGCTGGCGGCCATCATGGGGCCGTCGCTGGCATCCGAACTGCACCTGTCGACGCAACAACTGGGGCTGTGGGCGGCGACGTTCCACTTCTCCTTTGGCGTCATGCAACTGGCGATGGGGGTGTCGCTCGATTTGCTCGGCGTGCGCCGCACCATCTTGCTGGCGCTGCCGATGGCGGTTGCCGGAGCGCTGCTGTGCTCGCAGGCCGATTCGTATGCGTTGCTGATGCTGGGCCAGGCGCTGATCGGTACCGGCTGCGCGCCCGCCTTTCTGGTCTGCACGGTGTTCATCGGGCAGCATTTCAGCGCCCAACGCTTTACCGCCGTCTCGGGCCTGGTGATGAGCATCAGCAACCTCGGCGTGCTGGCCACGGCCACGCCGCTGGCCTGGCTGATCGAAGTGTCATCCTGGCGCTGGAGCTTTGGCGTGCTGGCCGGCTGCTCGGCGCTGGCCTGGGGCGCGATCTGGTGGCTGGTGCGCGAGCCGGGCGGCGGCGCGCGGCAGGCCCACGCCGGCGGCCAGCGCCCGTCGCCGCTGGCCGCGCTGCGCGGCCTGCTCGGCCTGTTCGCGCTGCCGCACACCCTGGGGCTGGTGGCCTTCGGGGCGGTGGCCTATGCCGGCTTCATTACCCTGCGCGGGCTGTGGCTGGGGCCGCTGCTGATCGAGCGCCACGGCTTCTCGCTGGTCGCCAGCGGCAACGTGGCGCTGGCGATGACGCTGGCCGGCATGGCCAGTCCCGCCATCTTTGGCCGGCTGGACCCGGGCGGCGCGCGCCGCATCCGCTGGATGCTGACATTCGCCGCCATCGCGGCGCTGCTGATCGGGACGATGGGGCTGGCGCGCTCGGCCTGGGCGGACGTGCTGCTCGCCATCGCCTATGGTTTGCTGTCGGGCTACGGCATCCTCCAATACGGTTACGTGCGCGACGCCTACCCGGTGGCGATACGCGGGCGTGCGCTGTCGCTGTTCACCATGGCCATGTTCCTGGGCATCGCGCTCATGCAATGGGTCAGCGGCCTGGCCGCCAGCCTGGCGCACCGCGCCGGCCTGGAGCCTTTCAGCGCCGCCTTGCTCGCCATGTCGGCCCTGCTGCTGACCGGCGCATTCCTGTTCTGGCGCCTGCCGCGCTCGCCGCTGGCGGCTTGATGGCATTTCGCCACGGAAACACCAATAACCTGATGCGCGCCATCGGGGCCGCGGCTGGCGGGAAAGAGCGGCATCAATCCCGCAGCCGGATGAACCGCTCGCGGTAGTGTTCCAACTCGTCGATCGACTCGTGCACGTCGGCCAGCGCGGTGTGTGCCTGCTGCTTGTTGAATGCCTCGGCCACCTCGGGCCGCCAGCGGCGCGCCAGCTCTTTCAGCGTGCTGACGTCGATGCTGCGGTAGTGGAAGAATGCCTCCAGCCTCGGCATGTACTTGACCAGAAAGCGCCGGTCCTGCCCGATGGTGTTGCCGCACATCGGCGAGGCGCCCCTGGAGACGTAGCGCGACAGGAAGGCGATCAACTGCTCCTCGGCCTGCGCCTCGGTGGTGCTGGATGCCTTTACCTTGCCGATCAGGCCGCTGCGCCCGTGTGTGCCTTTGTTCCAGGCGTCCATGGCGTCCAGCACGGCGTCGCTCTGGTGAATGACCAGTACCGGCCCTTCGATGCGCGGGGCGAGCTGCGGGCCGGTGACGACCACGGCGATTTCGATGATGCGCTCCTTTTCGGGGTCCAATCCGGTCATCTCGCAATCCAGCCAGATCAGGTTCTGGTCGGACTTGGGCAGCGCCTGCGGCGCATCGCTGGAAGGGGTGATGGCTTCGTTCATGGCGGGCAATTGTCCACCACGCCCATGCATGGCAAAGGCCGTCAACATGTCTTCGGCAGCGGTTGATTGCCGCATCGGGCCGTCGCGGTGGCCTACAGCAGCGGCGAGGCCAGCCGAGCCGCTGCTTCAAACAGGCGCTGGTACGGCGGCGTTTTGCGGTCGCCGGGGGTCAGGCGGCAGTGCGCCAGGTCGGCCTCGAACATGGCGGCGAGTTGCTGGTTGAAGCCACGGTCCAGCACCACGGCGGCGACCTCGAAGTTCAGCCTGAAACTGCGGTTGTCGAAATTGGCGCTGCCCACCGAGCCGTAAAACTCGTCCACCACCAGCGTCTTGGCGTGGAACATGCGGCCACGGTATTCGAACACCAGCGCGCCGGCGTCTTGCAGTTCGCGGTAGTACGAGCGGGCGGCGGCGGTGACGATGCGCGAGTCGCTGCGCTCGGGCACGAGCAGCTTGACCTGCACGCCGCGCAGCGCGGCATTGGTCAGCGCCAGCAGCGCCGGTTCGGTGGGCACGAAGTAGGGTGTGGCCAGCCAGATGCGCGAGCGCGCCAGGTTCAGCGCGTCGATCATGGCGCGGTGAATGGCCTCGGTGTCCGAATCGGGGCCGGAGGCGACGATCTGCACCGGCAGGCTGCCCGGCGGCTCGCTCGGCAGCAGGTCTTCGCCCGGCGACGGCTGCGGGCCCTTGGCGTAGCGCCAGTCTTGCAAAAACACGTATTGCAGCCAGCGTACCGCGCCGCCGCGGATCAACAGGTGCGTGTCGCGGTAGGCCAGGTCGGGGCGCAAAAGCTCGTTCTCGTCGTCGGTGACGTTGATGCCGCCGACAAAGCCGATCCGCCCGTCGATGATCACGATCTTGCGGTGCGTGCGCAGGTTGACCAGCGGGCGCAGGCGGTCGAACCGCGCGGGGTGGAACACGGCGAATTTGCCGCCGGCGGCGCACAGATCGTCCAGCAGCGGGCGCTGCCGGCGCGCCAGCAGCCGGGCCGAGCCGATGGCGTCCACCAGCAGCCGCACCTCGACGC
>WRJY01000089.1 GCA_009778355.1 Desulfovibrionaceae bacterium
CCCTGGGCGCTCGAACAGGCCGACCTGAGCTTCTGCCACGCCGGCGGCCTCGACTGGAACGCCGCCCAGGCCCTCGCCCCCCTCGGCGCGCGCGCCCGCGTGGCCGCCAGCATCGACGACACCGTCCGCCAAGTCACCGCCGCCGCCCGCCCCGGCGACCACGTGCTGTGCATGAGCAACGGCGGCTTCGGCGGCGTGCACGAGCGCTTGCTGAAGGCGCTGGCGCGCAGTCTCCCGCCTCCTCGCACATGAATTGGGAGACGATAGCGCGCTACAAAACAAACCGTTTTCAGTAGGACACCGACAGCGCGCCCAGGTCGATGCGCACCACCGGCTTGCCCAGCGCAGCGCTGGCCGCGCGCGCGAACTGCGAGCCCCAAGCCGGATCACCGAGCAAGCGCGGACCGGCGTCGCGCGCCACCACCAGCACCTTGTCGGCCAGCAGCAGCTTGCCGGAAGGCCGCAACGGTTCGCTGCCCAATTGGGTGAACTGAGCGTCCAGCCAATCGCGCGCCTCGGCGCTGTCCAGGGGCGGCAGGCGACCGATCTCGAAGCGCCATTCGGTGCGCTCATCCTGAATTACGCAAACTTCGCTTTGCATGATGGGGGGTGTCTCCTGATGCGCGCGGCGGCAGCCTTGCCGCGCGGCGCTCAACCGGAATGTAGTTGATCCTGAAAACGGCAGCGGTTTACTTTCCGCGCACCGCGTCGGCCAATACTTGCAAGATGGTCTGGGTGCCGTCCCAGCCGATGCAGGCGTCGGTGATGCTCTTGCCGTATTCGAGCGCGGCCACGTCGTCCTTGCCAGGGGTGAATTTCTGCGCACCGCCGTGGATGTGACTTTCAACCATCGCGCCGAACACGCGCCGCGAGCCGCTGCGAATTTGCGCCGCCACGTCGCGCGCCACGTCGATCTGCCGTTCGTGCTGTTTGCCGCTGTTGGCGTGGTTGAAGTCGATCATCACCGAAGGATGCAGCTTGGCCGCCTCCAACTCCTTGCAAGCCGCGGCGACGCTGGCGGCATCGTAGTTGGGGGCCTTGCCGCCGCGCAGAATAAGGTGACAGTCGTTGTTGCCGTCGGTGTGGACGATGGCGACTTGGCCGTTCTTGTGCACCGACAAAAAGTGATGCCCGCGCGCCGCCGCCTGGATGGCATCAGCGGCGATTCGGATGTTGCCATCGGTGCCGTTCTTGAAGCCGATGGGCGCCGACAGGCCGCTGGCCAGTTCGCGGTGCACCTGGCTCTCGGTGGTGCGCGCGCCAATGGCGCCCCAGGAAATCAGGTCGCCGATGTACTGCGGGCTGATGACGTCGAGGAATTCGCTGCCCGCCGGCAGACCGAGGCGGTTGATGTCGATCAGCAATTGGCGCGCCATGCGCAGACCTTCGTCGATGCGGTAGCTTTCATCCAGATAAGGGTCGTTGATCAGTCCCTTCCAGCCCACGGTGGTGCGGGGTTTTTCAAAGTACACGCGCATGACGATCTCCAGCGCGTCGGCGTACTGCTCGCGCAGGGGCTTGAGGCGCCTGGCGTAATCCATCGCCGCCGCCGGGTCGTGGATGGAGCACGGGCCGATCACCACCAGCAGGCGATTGTCCTTGCCGGTAACGATGCGGCGGATGGCCTCGCGGGTGTTGGAAATCAGCGACTCCACGGGCGTGCCGTGGATGGGGAAAAAGCGGATCAGGTGTTCCGGGGGAGGGAGCACGGTAATGTCCTTGATGCGTTCGTCGTCGGTCTGGCTGGTGCGTTCCTGCGACGCGCGCCAGGCGTCCAGACTTTGCGGCGCGGCTTTGGCGTTCATGGGTTCAAGTCCTTCGGAGATGGCTGGAAAACGATGGGTACAAAAAAACCGCCGGGCTGCTCGCGTCGGCGGTTTTGTCGGGGGTGTGCTGCGCTTACACGATCACCTCTCGTCCGCCGGGGACTGAGAACCAAAAGTAAAAGCCGAACGCGGCACGGGGTTTCATGACTTTGTGACTGTAGCACATTCAGGCCGTGCCGCCCACCGTCAGCCCGTCAATGCGCAGCGTGGGCTGGCCGACGCCAACAGGCACGCTCTGGCCCTCTTTGCCGCAAGTGCCGACGCCGGGATCGAGCGCCATGTCGTTGCCGATCAGCGCGATCTTTTTGAGCGACTCCGGCCCGCTGCCGACGATGGTGGCCCCTTTCACGGGGTACTGGATGCGACCGTTTTCGACCCAGAACGCCTCGCTGGCCGAGAACACGAACTTGCCGCTGGTGATGTCCACCTGACCGCCGCCGAAATTGGTGGCGTACAGGCCTTTTTTGATGCTGGCAACGATCTCGCGCGGATCCGCGTTGCCGCCCAGCATGTAGGTATTGGTCATGCGCGGCATGGGAATGTGGGCGTAGCTCTCGCGCCGGCCATTGCCGGTGGGCCGTACCCTCATCAGGCGAGCGTTCATGGCGTCCTGAAGATAGCCTTTGAGAATGCCGTCCTCGATCAGCACATTGCGCTGGCTCACGTGGCCTTCATCGTCCACGTTCAGGCTGCCGCGTCGGCCGGCGATGGTGCCGTCGTCCAGCACTGTCACGCCCTTGGCCGCCACGCGCTGACCAATGCGACCGCTGAACGCGCTGGAACCCTTGCGGTTGAAATCACCCTCCAGTCCGTGACCTACGGCCTCGTGCAACAGTACGCCCGGCCAGCCCGGTCCCAATACAACCGTCATCTCGCCTGCGGGAGCAGGACGCGACTCAAGGTTGGTGAGGGCAGCTCCTACCGCCTCGTCTACGTAGCGCCGAAGCAACATGTCATCGAAACACGTCAAACCAAACCGGCCACCCCCGCCAGAAGAGCCCATTTCGCGGCGTCCGTCCTGCTCGGCAATGACCGTGACCGACAAGCGCACCAATGGCCGCACGTCAGCGGCGCGCGTGCCGTCCTGCCGCGCGATCAGCACCACGTCGTATTCGCTGGCCAAGCCTGCCATCACTTGAACGATGCGCGGATCCTTGACGCGCGCCAATCGCTCCACCGTTTCAAGCAGGCTTACCTTGGCCGTGCTGTCGAGCGTGGCTATCGGATCCACCCCGCCGTACAGCGCCCGGCTGGCCGCCACGCGCCGGCGCCCAGGCAACTTGACCCGCCCGCTCTGGGCTGCCGAGCCGATCGAACGCACGGTACGCGCCGCATCGGCCAGCGAAGCTGCTGAAATTTCGTCGGAATAGGCAAAAGCGGTCTTCTCACCGGCCACGGCCCGCACGCCAACACCCTGATCGATGGAAAAGCTGCCCGTCTTCACGATGCCTTCTTCCAGGCTCCAGCCCTCGCTGCGCGTGTACTGAAAGTACAGGTCGGCGTCATCGATCTTGTGCCGGGCGATCGATGACAAAGCTCGACCCAAGTCGTCTTCCGTCAGGCCAAAAGGCTGCAGCAGCAGCTTGTTGGCAATGGCCAAGCGCTCAATAGTGGGTTCACGGGAAATCATGGGGGCCTATTTTAGGCGGACAACGCCACAGCGCCAACTGGCCACCCAAAAGAAAACGCCCGACCATTGCTGATCGGGCGCTTCTTGCTGTAATAGCCTGACAATGTCCTACTTTCACACGGGAATCCGCACTATCATCGGCGCTAAGGCGTTTCACTGTCCTGTTCGGGATGGGAAGGAGTGGTACCACCTCGCTATGGTCATCAGGCATAACTTTTTGTCACTCTGACACGATATCAGAGCAACCAATTCATAGAGCAAATCAGCTTCGGATTTGAATGCGTCACTTGGCATAACAACCTTGATCGCTTCGGATCAAAGTTATAGGGTCAAGCCGCACGAGCAATTAGTACTGGTTAGCTTAATGCATTACTGCACTTCCACACCCAGCCTATCAACGTCCTGGTCTTGAACGACTCTTCAGGGGGCTCAAGGCCCCGGCAGATCTCATCTTGAAACGAGTTTC
>WRJY01000090.1 GCA_009778355.1 Desulfovibrionaceae bacterium
TGGGCTATTCGCTCAACAACCTGACGCTGATGGCGCTCACGGTGGCCACCGGCTTCGTGGTGGACGACGCCATCGTGGTGCTGGAAAACATCTCGCGCTACATCGAGCAGGGTCTGCCGCGCCGCGAGGCGGCCCTGCGCGGCGCGCGCGAGGTGGGCTTTACGGTGCTCACCATCAGCCTGTCGCTGGTGGCGGTGTTCATTCCGCTGCTGTTTTTGGGCGGGCAGATGGGGCAGATGTTCCGCGAATTCGCGCTCACGCTGTCGGTGGCGGTGATGATTTCGCTGCTGATCTCGCTGACCACCACGCCCATGATGTGCGCCATGCTGCTGCGCCCGCAACCGGCCCAGGCCGAACGCCGCAGCCTGGCCCAGCGCGGGCGTGGCGCGCTGGCGCGGCTGCTGGAGCGCGCGCAAAGCCGGCTGGAACGCGGCTACGCCCGCGCGCTGGACTGGTCGCTGTCCGCGCCCTGGACGGTGGTGCTGGTGCTGGCGGCGGTGGTGGGGTTGAACGTCTATCTGTTTAAGGCCATCCCCACGGGTTTTTTCCCTGAACAGGACAACGGCCAGTTATGGGGCGGCATACGGGCCGACCAGAGCATTTCCTCCGGCGCGATGGCCGACAAATTGCAGCAGGCGGTGGACATCATCCGCAAGGACCAGGCGGTGGGTACGGTGGTCGGCTTTTCCGGTGGCAGTTTTGCGGGCGGCGGCTTTTTGTCGGCCGCGCTCAAGCCGCCCGCCGGGCGCGCGAACCAGGAGAGCACGGCGGCGGTCATCAACCGCCTGCGTCCGCAACTGCGGCAGATCACCGGCCTGACCGTGTTCCTCAGTCCGGTACAGGAGTTGCGCATCGGCGGGCGAAGCACCAATTCGACCTACCAGTTCACCCTCAAATCCGACAACCAGGACGACCTCAAGACCTGGGTGAAGAAGCTGTCGGACCAGATGAAGACCGACGAGCGTTTGACCGACGTGGACGACGACCAGACCGAAAACGGCGTCGAGACCTACATCGACGTGGACCGCGACCGCGCGGCGCAGCTCGGCGTCAGCGCCAGCGCCATCGACAGCGCGCTGTACAACGCCTTCGGCCAGCGCAGCGTGGCCACCATGTACGCCGACATGAACCAGTATTCGGTGGTGATGGAATGGGCGCCCGAGTACGCCAAGTCGCCCATCGTGCTGCGCGACGTGTACGTGCCCGCCGCGCGCCTGTCGGCCAGCGTGGATGCGTCCACGGATGCCACCTCCGCCAACCCCGGCCTGCGCAGCGCCTCCGTCGGTCAGCCGCTGTCCACCCAGCCGAGCGCGATGGCGCCGCTGTCGGCCTTCGCCGCCATGCGCGAGCGCAACGTGCCGACCTCGATCTGGCACGACGGCGGCGAGCTGTCGTCCACGCTGTCGTTCAACCTGGCCGATGGCGTGGCGCTGGAGCAGGGCCGCCTGGCCGTGCGCGAAGCCGTCGCCGCCATCGGTATGCCCAACAACGTGCGCGGCGCTTTTTCCGGCGCGGCGGCCGAGGCGCAAAAACAGCAGCAACAGCAATGGATGCTGGTGCTGGCCGCCATCGTGGTCATCTACATCGTGCTCGGCATCCTGTACGAGAGTCTGATCCACCCCGTCACCGTGCTCACCACGCTGCCCTCGGCCGGGTTCGGCGCGGTGCTGGCGCTGCTGGCCATGAAGATGGAGTTTTCCATCATGGCGCTGATCGGCGTGTTTCTGCTGATCGGCATCGTCAAGAAAAACGCCATTCTCATCATCGACTTCGCCCTCCACGCCCAGCGCGCGCGCGCCTTGAGCGCGTTGCAGGCGGCGCGCGAGGCGGCGCTGCTGCGCTTTCGGCCCATCATGATGACCACGCTGGCTGCCGCGCTGGGCGCGCTGCCGCTGGCCATCGGTTTCGGCGTCGGCTCCGAACTGCGCCGGCCCCTGGGCGTGACCATCATCGGCGGCCTGATCGCCAGCCAGTTGCTCACCTTGCTCACCACGCCGGTGATCTACGTCCTGCTCGACAAACTGGGCCGCCGCCCGGCTGGCCAGGCGGCTCTGGCGCGCGCTTGAACCTGGAGCGTTTTGATTCATGCGTGTACGCCAAGCGCCGCACCCTTTGTCCTCCCCATCTCCCGTCTGCGGGAGATGGGCCGGGGGAGAGGGGAGAAACGCTTCCAAACCTCAAACCCCGATCGAGATTGAAATGCCCCATCGGATAACCAGCCCCCTGCATTTCCCAAACAAGCCCCGCGCCCTGTTGCTTTGCATGGTTGTGGCCAGCTTGCTGTCGGCCTGCTCCCTCGCGCCCAAGACGGCGATGGAACCGATGCCGGCGCCGCCAAGCTGGAAAAACGTCCCCGCCGCCGCTGGCTGGGTCAGCGCCGACGCCGCGCGCGCCTGGTCGCAAGGGCAGTGGTGGCTGTTGTTCGACGACCCGGTGCTGCACGGCCTGATCGAGCGCGTCGAACTGAACAACCAGAACATCAAGGCCGCCGTTGCCAACGTGGCACAGGCGCAGGCGCTGTTGCGCCAGCAGCGTGCCGATCTGTTTCCACAACTGGGCGCGCAACTCGGCCAGCAGCGCAGCGGCGGCGACAACCTCACTGCCAGCAACGCCGCCAGCTTCAACTTGAACGCCAGTTGGGCGCCCGACCTGTGGGGCCGCGTCGGCGACGCCGTGGCCGCCCAATCGGCCAGCGTGCAGCTCAGCCAGGCCGATCTGGCCGGGGCGCGCCTGAACGCCCAGGCCAGCCTGGCGCAAGCGTATTTCGCCCTGCGCGAGGCCGACGCCGAACTGGCCTTGCTGGGCGACATCATCACCGGCTACGAACGCAGCGCCCGCATCACGCAGAACCGCTACGACGTTGGCGTCGCGCCCCGCACCGACACCTTCCAGGCCGAATCCACGCTGCGCAGCGCCCAGGCCTCGCGCGTGGCGCTGCAACGCGACCGCGCCGGCTACGAACACGCCATTGCCCTGCTGGTGGGCGAAGCGCCCGCCGGTTTCGCCCTGACCCCCGCGCCCTGGGCCGACGCGTTTCCCGCCGTGCCTGCCGAAGTGCCATCGCTGCTGCTGCTGCGCCGCCCCGACGTCGCCAGCGCCGAGCGCGCCGTCGCCGCCGCCAACCTGCAAATCGGCGTCGCCCGCAGCGCCTGGTTTCCCAGCCTGAGCCTGAGCGCCAACGCGGGCGCCGGCGCCAATCGCCTGAACGATCTGTTCTCATCGCCCAACCTGCTGTGGTCGCTGGGCGTGGCGCTGGCGCAAACGGTGTTCGACGGCGGCGCGCGCGATGCCCGCGTGGACCAGGCCATCGCCGCCAACGCTGCCGCCGTCGCCCGTTACCGCCAAGTCGCGCTGACGGCCATGAAAGAAGTCGAAGACCAGTTGAGCGCCCAGAGCACCCTGGCCGAACAGACCGTGCACGTGCAAGCCGCCGCCGAAGTCGCCGCGCGCATCGAGCAGCAGATGCTCAACCGCTACCAGGCCGGCCTCACGTCCTACACCGACGTCGTCACCGCCCAGGCCAGCGCCCTCAGCGCCCGGCGCAGCCTGCTGCAACTGCAATTGCAGCGCCAGCAAGCCGCGCTGTCGCTGATTCAGGCGCTGGGCGGCGGCTGGCAAACGCCATGGGCCGATGTGCCGGGGCCGGGGTGAGGCGCGATGGCTTGCTTCTGACCTCCTTGAAAAATTCCTTCTTCTCCTTGCCCAGCGGGGAGAGCCGGGCGGCGCGGTGGTGGCGAGTGCATAGCGACCTCACCCAAATGGCGAGGTCGATCGAAGTCAAAAACCTCTGTGTTCATAAGGGGTTACGAAGGTAAAGAAGCGCTCGACTGGCGTTTTTGGGTTGAACCTAAATCCGGCAGTTACCCCGTCGCAGCCACCCCGAGCACAGCGCGCGGCGGCCCGCTGACTGGGGCGATGCGCTCACAGATG